>JBAWYY010000308.1:0-3927 GCA_037143285.1 Alphaproteobacteria bacterium
GCCTATCGCATCCTGGAGGCGGGCTATCAGCTCCGCATTCCCCGGATGTTTGCAGCTCTCATCATGATCTCGATCACCGGTATCCTGATCTTCCTCGTCTCGAGCTGGCTCTCCAACATGCTGCTGCGCAAATGGCATGAGAGCGCGGTGAAGCGCGAGAACTGAGAGGTTAGAGCGCCCGCATGGCCGCGCCCACCTTGGCGATGAAGCCTTCGCGCTGGGCGAGCGTTGCGACATTCATATGGTAGAGCGCGAGATAGCGCCGCTTGGCCTTGAGGCCGGTGAACCACCAGAGATAGCGCATCACGATTTTCTTCGGGGGATCGCCGATGAATAAGGCCTGCCGCCAGGGCCTGCCGTAGGTGACGATGCCGGTGATGGATTTGAGATTCGTCAGCATCGGCTGGGCTTTGCCGGGATTCGACAGATCAAAGGCGACTGAGGGCATGAACATCCGGTCGAAATAGCCCTTGAGCATGGCAGGCGGCCCGAAGCTCCAGGTCGGGAACTGCACAACGAGCGCATCGGCGCCATGCAAGCGGGCGATATAGTCGGCAAGTTCCGCCTTGTTTTCGGTCGTCTCGTGATAGCGTCGGCGCCGTTCGGCGGTCACCACGGGATCGAAGCCGTCGGCATAGAGGTCGAGCATATCGACCACGTGGCCTGCCTCGTTCAAGCCTTTAACGGCCTCGGCGCGAATGGCCGCGTGGAAACTGTCATCAAGCGGATGGCAATAGAGATAAAGGACTTTCATCTTAACCGTCGGAAGCTGGTCATTTTGCCGGGGTTGAGGAGACCCATGGGGTCGACCTCGGCCTTGAAGCCGAGATGGTCGGCATCGGCGCGCTTGTGGCGCGAGCCATCCTCCAGGCTCACCACATGGGGATTTGCGACCATGACGCCGCGCGCCTCATGGCCGGCGATGATGGCGTTGAGGCGTTCGGCCGTTGTGTAACGCACGACCGGCAGCGCGCTTGCGGTGATGCGGCCGTTGAAGCGGATGAATTCGAGATGGGGGATCACCTCGTCGGGATAGGTCTCCATCATCTCCACCACGCTCTCGCGCAGCCGCTCTTGCGGATAGAGAAGCTGCAAATAGGTGACCGAACGGTCGGTCTTCAGCCATTGCAGCGTCGAATGGTTCCAGGAGAATTCGTAGAGCGGCACCTCGCCCTTGCCCTCATTCGACGGCTTCTCATGGGTGAGCGTGCCGCGTCCGGCGAGGATCGCCTTGGCGCTTTCCAGAAACGGCTCGGCGATCATACAGAGGAGCACCGCTTTGCCCTCGGGGCAGCCCGCGCGAATGCCGGCGAAATGGGCCGGCAACGGCCAAGCGATGGGGGCGATGAGCTTTTTCACCACGCCATCGGCATGGGCAAGCGCCGCGCCCGCGTCAAAAGCCTCCATGAAGCTGTCGAAGGCGAAGATGACATCGACCCAGGGCCAGGCGGGTGCTGTGGGCATTTCGAGTTCGGTGATGATGCCGGTCGTGCCATAGGCGCGGTTCACCTTTTGCGCGGCGTCATGGCGCAGTTCCAAGACGCGCGGCGTCTCCTCGATGGTGACGACGCGTGAAGCCAAGATATTGCCGGGTTCGCGCAAGCCCCCGTAAGCGACCGAGCCGACGCCACCTGAGCCGCCTGCGACAAATCCGCCGATGGTAGCGCTGCGCTTGGTCGAGGGGTGGAGCCGTTGTTCAAAGCCGTGGGGGCGGGTCGCCTCGTCCAGCGCCAGAATATTCATGCCGGCCTGGACGCGGACCACGCCTGGCTTCTGCCACAGCACCTGATCGAGCGCGGTGATGTCGAGGAGCACGCCGCCCTCAAGCGGCATGGACTGGCCATAATTGCCGGTGCCGCCGGCCCGCACGGTCAATGGGATGCGCAAGCGCGCGCAAGCCGAGGCAACGGTGATGACATCAGCCTCGTTGCGCGGGCAGGCGATAATGTCGGCCGCGACCGATTTCAATTCCTCCGCGAGGATCGGCGAATACCAGAAGAAGTCGCGCGACCGGCGCCGCACGATCTGGCGTTCGGTGATAACAGGAACATCGCCGAGGAGGCCAAGCAAGGCTTCAAGATCGTAGCGGCTGGGCGGGGTTTGGTGGGCGGTCATGCGGATCTCCGTTGCGCCGATCATGCAAGGCGAAGGCCGTCGCGGACAAGGTGGCGAAGTGGTGGGTGGCGCAGCTTTTGCCTGAGAGGCGTACCTCCATCTTGGATCGCCTCATGTCTCAGCCTCCCGCCTTCGACCCTGAAAAATATCTCGACGCCACGGCTCCCGCACTGGGGCTGACGGTGAAGCCTGAATGGCGCGGTGCTGTCGTGTTCAATCTCACCCTTGCCGCGCGCATTGCGACTGCGCTCGCAGCAAAGCCCGTGGGCGATCATGTCGAGCAGGCCCCGATCTTTAAGGCTGACCAATGAGCGTTGAGACCCTTCTGGATGGTGACGGGGTGGCGCTTGCCCGCGCGGTTAAGCGCGGCGAGGTCAAGGCCCTTGAGGTGACCGAAGCAGCACTTGCCCGCATTGCCGTGCGCAATCCCGTGCTGAACGCCTATACGGATGTGACGGCCGAGCGCGCGCAGAAAAGCGCCAAGGCAATCGATGCGGCGATTGCCGCCGGTAAGCCGGTGGGGCCCTTGGCGGGCGTGCCCATTGCGGTCAAAAACCTCTTCGATGTCGCGGGCCTGCCGACGCGGGCGGGGTCCAAAATCAATCGCGAGCTGCCGCCGGCGTCCGCCGATGCGCCGCTGATCCAGCGGTTGGAGGCTCAGGGCGCGATCTTGATGGGCGCGCTCAATATGGGCGAATATGCCTATGATTTTACGGGTGAAAATGTCCATGATGGACCCTCGCGTAACCCCCATGACACCACGCGCATGTCCGGCGGCTCATCGGGCGGATCGGGCTCGGCGGTGGCGGGCGGCCTTGCCCATGTGGCGTTAGGGTCTGACACCAATGGCTCGATCCGCGTGCCCTCGTCGTTTTGCGGACTGTTCGGGCTGAAACCGACCTATGGGCGGCTTACCCGTGCCGGCACATTCCCCTTCGTTGCGGCCTTTGACCATTTGGGCCCCATGGCGCGCTCAACGCGCGATCTCGTTGCAGCCTATGACGCGATGGTGGGGCCGGACCCCGCCGATCCCGCTTGTGTGACCCGCAAGGCGGAGCCTGTGGGCGCAAAGCTCGGGCGGGGCATCGGCGACCTCAAGATTGGCCGCTTGACCGGCTGGTTTGCCAAGAACGGGCTCGATGAGGCTTTTGCCGCCGTCGATCAGGTGGCTCACGCGCTGAAAGTCACGGCCTCCGTCGATTTGACCGGGGCTGAGCGGGCGAGGGGGGCTGCCTTCCTCATCACCATGGCGGAGGCCGGGCAATTTCATCTGGAGCGGCTCAAGGCCCGCGCCGATGATTTCGACCCCGATACCCGTGATCGGCTGATCGCGGGCGCGCTCTTGCCGGCGGCCTGGATCCTCAATGCCCAGCGCATTCGGCGTGCCTTCATGGCGGAAGTGGCGAGCGCATTTGAGAGCTTCGATGTGTTTATCGCGCCGGCGACCCCCATGGTCGCGCCGGCTATTGGGCAGAAGATGATGGAGCTTGGCGGCCAAACCATGCCGGTTCGCGCCAATATCGGCCTCTTTACCCAGCCCCTGTCCTGTGTGGGATTGCCGGTGGTCGCAGTGCCCGTGCGGGTGAAGGGTCAGGCGCTGCCCATTGGCGTACAGGTGGTGGCCAAGCCCTTCCGCGAGGACTTGGCGCTTCGGGTCGCGCGCCATTTGGAGCGCGAGGGCGTCAGCATCTCCGGCGTTGCCCCGTTCAAGACTTAGGCGCCGCTAGGGGGCACCTGCGCTCCTGCCCAAATTGCATTCGACTGCCCAAAGTTTGGGCGGTCGATGCAGGCGTGGGCGGGCCGTCTGCCTGC
>JBAWYY010000309.1:0-3926 GCA_037143285.1 Alphaproteobacteria bacterium
AGCGGGTCGACCAGGCGGGCGGCGGCAAGGTGAAGACCGCTGACGAGCCGAAGGAGACCGCAATCGTCACCACCAGGGGCGTCATGAGGAAGATGACGGCGAAGGCGGCCATCACCCAGACCAAGGCCGAGGCCAGGCGCTCGATACCCGTCACATCGACCTCCCCAAGCGTTTAGCGAGGATCGTCGACCCCACCACGATGGAGACCGCGAGCACGAGCAACACCACGGCAGTGGCGGAACCCAGCGCCTCATTGCGCATCAACAGATAGGAGCGCCCGGTAAGCGTCGCCAAGGTTTGAAACCGGTCGCCGATGAGGAGCGAAGGGATGACGAACATCGAGACCGAGAGCGAGAAGACGAAGGCAACGCCTGAGACGATGCCGGGTAGCGTCAGCGGTAACAGGATCTTGCGGAAGCGATAGAACGGGCTGGCACCCAGCGTCGCGCCGGCCTCTGTGAGGCGAGGGTCGATCAGCTTCACCACCGAATAGATCGGTAGGATCATGAAGGGCAGAAACACATTGGCAGCGCCCAGCACCAGGCCGGTCTCGGTGAAGAGCAGCCGCTGCGGCTCGTCCCAGATGCCGATGCCGACCAGAAACTGCGAGACAACGCCGTCCCGCCGCAGCACGATCTGCCAGGCAAAGGCCTTCACGACAACGCCGATGGACAGCGGCAAGATGATCGCGGTGAGCAGGATCACTTGGACGAGGCCGCGTGCCCGCGCGAGCGCCAGCGCCACGGGATAGCCGATGATGAGGCACACGACCGTGACCAACACGCCAATACGCAGGGTGTTGCCGATCACCCGCCAGGAAAAGGGATCGGCGAAGAAGGCCGTGAACAGTGACAGCGTGAAGCCGTCGGGCCCGGTGACGCTGCGCGCGAGCAAGAACAGCAGCGGCACGGCATAGACGATGGCGAGATAGCCGACGGCGGGGACGGCAAGCCAGGCGACGGTGTCGCGCTGAGGTGCTTCCGCAACGGGCGTGGCCGGTGCCGTCGTCATGACACCGCCGGATAGATCAGGGTATCGGCAATGCCCCATGAGATCGGCGTCGGGCTGCCGGGCGCGAGCCCCGCAGGCAGCTCGCCGGCACTCTCGATCATGATCGGGTGATCGTCGGGCGAGACGAAATGGGCCTGCACGCGCGAGCCCTGGAACACCATGTCCATCAGCTCGACCGCGATGATATTGGCGCCGTCGCGAGCGCCAAAGGCGATCCGCTCCGGCCGCACGCCCACAACGACAGGGCTTCCTACCGCAAAAGCGCCTGGGCCGCGCAGGGTGCCATGCGCGGTCTCCACCGCGACAATGCCATCAGGCTCTGTGCCGATGACCTTGCCGGCAAGCCGCGTCGACAGTCCGACGAACTCCAGTGCGAAGGCGGTCGCCGGGCGGGCATAGATCGCGGTCGGCGTGTCCAATTGTTCGATCCGGCCCCGGTTCATCACCGCGATCCGGTCGGACATGGCGAGCGCCTCGTCCTGGTCGTGGGTGACGAAGACGGCAGTGGTGCCGAGCTCACGCAACAGGCGCTTCAGCTCGATCTGCATGGTCTCGCGCAATTTGCGGTCGAGTGCCGAGAAGGGCTCGTCCAGAAGCAGGAGCTTAGGGCGAACCGCGAGCGCACGGGCGACCGCCACGCGCTGCTGCTGCCCGCCCGAGAGCGCCTTCACCGACCGGTCGGCAAGGGCCTCCATATGCACGAGGGTGACGAAGGTCTTCACCGTCGCCGCGATCTCGGCCTTGGGCGCGCCCTTGGCCTCAAGCCCGAAGGCGATGTTTTCCGCCACGGTCAAATGCGGAAACAGCGCATAGCTCTGAAACACCACGCCCACATCGCGATGGTGCGGCGGCTTGCGGGTGATATCCACGCCATCGAGCACGACTTCGCCGGCATCTGCCGTGATCAGGCCGGCGACGATGCGCAGAAGCGTTGTTTTGCCGCAGCCGGAGGGGCCGAGCAGCGACACGAACTCGCCCGGCGCAACGGCGAGGTCAACACCAGAGAGCACCGCGCCCGAGCCGAAGCTCTTGGTGGCGCGGCGAATGTCGAGAAAGGCGGGGGAGGCGGCCATCACGAGGTCTTAAGCGTGGCGGGCCGATCACGACCCGCCACAGGCTCCATCACATGGCCATCTCGCGGTCCCAGCGCTGAACCCACGAATTGCGGTTCTCGGCCACGAAGGCCCAGTCGATGGGATGTACGGTGACATTGGTCGGCATGCCCGCGGGGATCGGCACGTCCACATTGGTCGGCAGTGCGAAGGTCGGCGGTGCGATCAAGCCTTGGATTTCGGCACCCAAAAGCTCGTTCACATAGGCAAGGGCCAAATCCTGGTTCGGACCGCCCTTCACGACAGCAATACCTGACGGCACCGGGAAAATGCCTTCCTTTGGTGCAGTCATGCCCACCGGCGCGCCATCAAGCTTGCGCTGCAGACCGAAGGAGGAGAGGGCGCCCACGATCATATGGGCTTCACCCTGCTCGAGCAGGGAGAACGCCTGCGGCATCTGGCTGTAGACGGTGAGGAGATTGGGCTTCAGCTGCTTGAACTTGGCAAAGGCTGAATCAATGTCCTTATAGGCTTCCGCCATGGGCTTGCCGGTCATCAGATGCGCCATCATGAACAGGTTGGGCAGGCCTTCCGTGTTCTGGAGCGAGGGCACGATGATGCGGCTCTTGAACTTCGGATCGAACATCTCAGCCCAGGTGGCGGGCGGCGTCTTGATGACATTGCTATTGTAGGCAATGCCCTGCCAGGGCTGCAGATAATTGGCCCATTGGCCGTCCATATGGGTGGTGCCGGGCTTGAGTTTCGCGAGATTGGGCACGGCGGCAGCGGTGAGCGGCTGGAGGAGACCCTCGCGGACCGCCAGGATCATCACGGGATCGTCCATCTGCACGACCGAGAGATAGGGCCGATCCTTGTTCTTCTGCATCTTCTCGAGGTTCACGAGCGACCGCGTGCCCTCGAAGGTGATGCGCGCATTGTACTTTTTCTCAAACAGCGGAACCACATGGGTCTCAACCCAGGGCTTGTGGCTCGCCGCACCCCCAATGACGATCTCGCGCGTCTGAGCGCGGACAACGCCCGGGCTCGACAGCGCGCTGACGAGGCCGAGGCCGGAGGCTGCCATGAAATGACGACGGTCAAGGCCCGTCTTGTTCTTTGGGGTCATTGCTCTTGCTCCACGCTTAAGTCCGCTCCTCGCTGCCATCGGCAGGAGAGGCGATTGACGTCCATGACGATCGTTGAGCGTCCAGCAAAGGGCATGCCGCTGAGGGGCAGCCATTTTGTATGCAATCCGCGCGCAACTGCTCATCATTAAGGCAGCAATCTGGCGCTAAGTCGATCATTCCTTGAGCGGAATATCGCTGACCTCATCTGCGTTCTCTGCAGAATGAAGCCGCCATGACGGAGGTGCACGGCTGCTTAGCGTGGCGCGGCGAGCCTGTTTCAACACTTTCGCTGGAATGGCACGGCGGTTGCGTGAGACGCTGCAGTTGCCGCTTGTTTTGAAGGTGCCATGTCCGAGGGTTCACAGACCGCTGTAATGGCCGCTCAGCCGCTGACGCTGGACGGGGTCACCCATAGCTATGGCGCCGGGCTTGCCGTCGACAATGTGACGTTGGAGGTCAAGGGCGGTGAGCTTGTGGCCCTGCTTGGCCCCTCGGGCTGCGGCAAGACCACGCTGCTTCGCACCGTTGCGGGCTTCCTCAATCAAACCTCGGGCCGCGTCATCATCGGTGACAAGGTGATCGACGACCTGCCGCCCAATCGGCGCGAAGTGGGCATCGTCTTTCAGAACTATGCGCTCTTCCCGCATATGACGGTCGCTGAAAACATCGCCTATGGGCTTGCAGCGCGTGGCGCCGCCCAGTCGTTGCAGCGCGAACGCGTCGCCGAGATGCTCAA
>JBAWYY010000310.1:0-3920 GCA_037143285.1 Alphaproteobacteria bacterium
CGCACCAAGGCATCATGGCCGTGGCGGTCGACGATTCTCGCGAGCGAGAAGCCCGCAACCGTCACGTCGTGGCGCACCAGCAAAGTCTGGCAGGCCTCGAGGCAGCCGACTTCGGCAATGGCGGCTGCAACCGACACCGGCACATCGCTGCGCTCAGCAATGGCGAACTGGATCAGCGGGTCGCCGCCACCAACGAGATCGACGAGCTCGGCATCGAAAAGATGGGGTGAATGGCGCGCGATGAGCGCCGCAATCTCGGACTGGTCCTGCAGGAGAGCAACCACAATGGCGACCGGCGCGTCTTCAGAGCTTGCAAGCCCTTCGGCGAGCGCTCGGCGCACCACGGGTGAAGGATCATCAAGCAACATCATCATGGCCGCTTCCGCCGCCTCGCGAAAATCGCCGCTCATATCCGAATGGAGATAGGCGCGGGTCAGCGCAGACACCGCTTCAGCCCGCTCGCCTGCCGAGGCCGTCTGGATGAAGCGCAGGAAGTGGCGAACGATCATGGCTGGGGTCTACGCAATGCTGGCTGAAGGAACTGGGCAAGATCGAGCGGCGAACCACGCCGGGTCGGGTCAAAGAGCGGCACATAGGGGCCGCCGACGCCGCGCGGTGCCGGCGTCGGTGCGGCAGCCGTTGTCGATGTATCGCCATGGGCCGGCCCAACGGTGTTCGATGGGTTCACTCGCGCCTGAACCGCGCCCCAGGTTGCCGCCACAAAGGCGTTGATGGGGCCGGCATTGCCCGAGAACATGGAATGGAACGGGCGGCCTTCCTGGGCATTGACCCGAGCGATCGGCGCCCATGACCCGTAATCCGCCGGCGCTTGGGCCGCAGCCACCGTTGCCGGGGCTGACGGATCAGTGCTCGCCACGCCAGAGGCTGGCGCCACCGCCGCCATGGGGGTCGAGGCCCCGCCTGCGAGCACCTGATAGACCTCGGCGACGGTCCGCGGCCGACCACGGTCGAAGAAAATACGACGATTGGCGTCGGCAGCATCCGGAAACTGAGTAGCAGCCGAGGCGCTTGGATTATTCTGGGCCATGCCGATGAGACGCGAGGCCCCGCCTGAGCCGAGAAAATGCGCCATATAGAGCTCGCCCTCGGTCGGGTCCCGCCCGATAGAGGCTCGGAGATCGGAGGCATTGCGGACTGTGAAGGCACCCGCCATCAGAGACGACACCTGCGGGTCATCGCGCAGCGCCAAGATTTGGCGGCGCGCATCGGGATCAGCAACGGTCGGGCGGCCATTGGCGCCCCGTTCGATCTGATCGGCATAACGGTCAAGACCGAAGCGCTTGCCGTCCTGCTGCATCATGGTCAGCCAGGTCGAGTCGATGAATTGGTAAAGCCCTCGCGCGGATGATGTCGGCGCCTGCGCGGTGGGCTGCAGGCTCGATTCGCGCTGTGCGGTCCGCAACAGATACTCAAAACGCGTGCCCGTCGCCTTTGCGGCGCTTGAGATCGCATCCACGATCCGATTTGCGCCATTTTCGGCCGAGCGGGCAACCGGTGCGTCAGTACCGCTTGCGGCTGATGATGCTGTCGGCGAGGAACCGAAAAAGAACATCGCAGGAAAGCCATGTGGAGGAGATTCTCCAGCTTTCATGGTGGGCTGTTATGGTAAACGAATTCGTAACGCGGCCGATCGCAACGGCCCGAACTGTTGAGGAGACATGCCCATGACCGCGAAAACGCTGATCACCGATGATCGCCGCCACCCCCGGGGTGGGCTCTATTTCGACGATTTCGCGCCGGGCCAGATCGTGCATCACCGCATCACCCGCTCGGTCACGCAAATGGACAATACCCTGTTCTCGACGCTCACCATGAACCCCCAGCCGCTGCACATCGACCGGGAATTCTCAGCCAAGAGCGAATGGGGGCAGCCGCTGATGAACTCGCTCTTCACCCTGGGGCTCCTCATCGGCATCTCGGTTCATGAGACCACCGCCGGCACACTCTTCGCCAATTTGGGCATGACGGACGTGAAGTTCCCGCACCCCCTGTTTGAGAACGACACGGTGCATTGCGAGAGCGAAGTGCTGTCGGTGCGCGAATCGAAGTCGCGGCCAACTACGGGCGTGGTCGAATTCCATCATCGCGCGTTCAACCAGAACAACAAACTGGTCGCGGAATGCGTGCGGCAGTCCCTGGTGCTGAAGAGGCCCGCCTGATGCGCTCGCTTCTGTTCGTGCCGGCTGATTCCGAGAAGAAGCTCGGCAAGGCCATGGATGTCGGCGCTGACGCGCTGATCCTCGATCTCGAGGATTCAGTGGCGCTCGCAGCCAAGCCCGGCGCACGCGAAACGGCGCTCGCCTTTCTCAAAGATAAGCGCCCGCTCAGCCGTCGGCCGCACCTCATCGTGCGGGTCAATGCGCTCGATACCGGGCTCACCGATGCCGACCTTGATGGTGTCTTGGCCGGCCAACCCGACGCGATCATGCTGCCGAAATCGGCGTCCGGCGTCGATGTCACCCATCTCGACGCCAAATTGACCGCGCGCGAGGCGATCCACGGCTTGCCTGAGGGCGCGATCAAGATCCTGGTGGTCGCGACCGAAACCGCCGGCGCCGTCTTCTCACTCGGCACTTATGCGGGCGCAAGCCCTCGCCTCACCGGCCTCACCTGGGGTGCTGAGGATCTCTCCGCCGATATCGGCGCTGAAACCAATCGCGGCACTGACGGCCGCCATACCGAGCCGTTTCGGCTCGCACGATCGCTCTGCCTCTTCGGCGCGGTTCATGCCGGTGTCGCGCCCATCGACACGGTTTTCCCGGCGTTCCGGGACATAGACGGCCTCAGGCGGGAATGTGAGGAGGCGCGCCGAGACGGGTTCACCGCCAAGATGGCGATCCATCCGGCGCAGGTGCCGATCATCAATGCGGTTTTCACGCCGAGTGCCGAGGCCCTTGAGGCCGCGGGAGCTGTGGTCGCGGCCTTTGCCGCTCAGCCCGATGCCGGCGTCGTCAATATCGGTGGCGAGATGTTTGACCGCCCGCATCTGCGCCGGGCCGAGCGGGTTCTCGCGCGCGCCGGCGTTTGACGCGGTGCGCCCCAAACGGGATCGAGTCCTCAGGTCTTGATCGGTGCGCGGGCTTCTAACCAAGCGCGCGCCCAAGCCAAGGCTTGTGCGATCTCGTCCTTGGTCATCTCAGCCGCCACTTCGCCGCGCTGAATAGCAGCATCCCGATCACCCTTTGCAGCCGCGATGTTGAACCACATATGGGCGGCAACGAGATCGCGTGCGACCACGCGGCCGGCGGCGTAGAGCATCCCCAATTCGCGAGGCGGCCGCTCGTCTAGGTCCGCCACCCCTCGATACATGCCCTCTGCTACGGTTTCGCCGATCTGGGTCATGTGTCTTCCCCTCGAACAACGGGCCTTGTCGTGGCCCTCGTTTTGTCCTGAGGCGAGAATGCTTCCCAAACGTCAAGGAGTGCTTAACGCTAACAACCCGTATCGATCGAGCGCATGTAAGGCCTAAACCTTATCGATGCCGCAGCTTTACCTCGGCCTGTGCCTGCGCCATATCCCCATGAGGACGCGGGCCCCCAACCAACACCGCGCCAGGAGGAAACAATGTCAAAAACGCCCGTGAAAGCGGCCCTTATTGGTCTGGCCCTGATGGCGGCAGGCCCGGCTCTCGCCAATGATCCCCGCGGCACTTGGCTCAGCCAAAGCGGCGAAACCCGCGTGCGCTTTGCCGATTGCGGCGCGCAACTCTGCGGCACCATCGTTTGGGTGCAAAACCCCGGCCCTGATGCCAAGAACGAGGACACCAATCTGCGGTCCCGCCCTCTCGTGGGCATTCGCATGATCACCATGCGGCCCAATGGCGATAACCGCTGGGCCGGCTCGCTCTATAATCCGCAGGACGGCAAGACCTATAATGGCAATATGACGCTGGGGAGCCC
>JBAWYY010000311.1:0-3919 GCA_037143285.1 Alphaproteobacteria bacterium
TGGCGCGCGCGCTCGGCCACGCCCCAGCGGGTGATGTCGCGACCTTTGAGCAGGACCTCACCGCTGGTCGCCGAAAGCTGGCCGCTGATCAGGTTGAAATAGGTGGTCTTGCCCGCGCCGTTTGGCCCGACGATGGCGGTCAGCGTTCCCGCCTCAAAGGCGCAGGACACCTGATCGACAGCCACATGACCACCGAAGCGGATGGTGAGATCACGGGTTTCGAGGACCGGTGCTGTCATCGGGCTGATAGCCTGCAGCTTCTGGAAACCCAGAAGCGCCCCGGCGCATAAAAGACCGGAGCGCTATGGGCCATCTCAGCGCCGATTGCGGATCGGCAAGGGCATGGCAGACGCTGGAATGGTTGCCACCAAGTCCAACATATCATTGTCCGCGCCATTGGGCCGGATGCGGAAATGATACATTTCCTGAAGGGCCTGATGATCTTCGGCGCGGAAGGTCATCGACCCCTTCGGCGTGTCGAAGCTCATGCCGGCCATGGCCGTGATCAGCTTCTCAGTATCGGTGCCGCCCGCCCGCGTGATGCCGTTAAAGACGGCGGAGGCCGCCGCAAATCCACCTGCCACGAAAAAGTCCGGCGGCGCATTGTGACGCTTGCGATATTCCGCATTGAGCCAGTCATTCATCGGGTTCTTCGGGAAGGCCCAGTAATAGTAGATGCCGCCCTCGGTGCCGGCGAAGGCCTTCCAGGCGTTCATCGCGGGGAGAATATTGCCGCCGGGCGCGAGTTCGATATTGAAGCGCTCCGGCCGCATATCGACGAATTTCGCCATCGGATGGGCGCCAGCCCAGATGAAGCCGATAATGCGCTTGCCCGGCCGTTCACGTAAGCCCGCAAACAGGCGTTCCGCAAAAGGCGTGAAATCGGCGGTATTCCCCGCCGCATATTCTTCCGCAACGATGCGGGCGCGCGGGCGAATTTGGGCAAGCGCTGCCTTATAGGCGGCAACCCCGTCACGGCCGAAGGCGGTATCGAGGCCGAGCATGCCGATGGAAACGTCCTGGTCGGCCGGAACTGCGGCGGCCGCGGCCAAGGCGTCCTGATAGGACGAACGCCCGGTGCGGAACACATAGCGGTTCCAGCGCTCGCCGGTGATGGAATCGGCAACCGCCGGCTCAACGATCAGCACGCGCTTGGCTTCTTCTGCCACCGGCAACATGGCGAGCGCCACAGGCGAGCCCGTTGTGCCGACCGCAAGATCGACGCGGTCATCGTTGTAGCACTCTTCCAGCAAGGCCTTGCCGCGATCGGGCCGCAACTGGTCGTCCTTGACGATGACCTGAACACGCCGCCCACCGATTTGCATGGTGCCGCGGGTCAAGAACTCGAGCCCCATCATGAAGCCGACTTCTGTTTGCCGCGCATAGGCCTCAAGCGGCCCGGTCTTGCCGGCGATCAGGCAAATCTTGATGTCCTGGGCAAGCGCAGATGCCGCTGTGCCGAACATCATGCCCAACGCGATCACCGCGCCAAGGCCCATAGCCCTGAATGTCTTCATGTTGATCCTCCCGAATATCCCCAATCACGCTTCCTGCAGCCTGATCAGCCGCGCGTGCTTTTGTTGTTGGGCGCAAGCCTTGCCGCCCGGCTCTTCCGCGTCAAGCCCGCTTCGATGGCGATAGGCCGATATCGGTCCAGCCATTCGGCGGAGCCTCGGGTTACCGTCGCAGCCCTAGCTCGAAAATCCCGCGCGAGCCGCTTGCCATTCCGGACGCAGCAAGGACATCAAGACCTGATCAGAGCGCGTGCCGTCGAGGCGCTTGACCACCTGACGCAGCACGCCTTCTTCAACAAAGCCGTGCCGCGCATAGACCCGCCGTGCCCTGACATTGTCGGTGAAGACCTCGAGGAGGAACCGGTGACAGGCCGTCTCGGTAAAGACCCAGTCGGTCACCCGGGCGAGCAATTCGCTGCCCAACCCCTGGCCGGGCGATGCCACAACGATGCGCTGCAGGCCGATATTGCCATTGGGATCGTTCAAGGTGCGAAGGATCGCGAAGCCGATAGGCTCGCCATGCTTTTCCCCGATGAGATAGGCGAAGCTCGGATCCGCGAGCGATGCGCGGTGGCGCGGTTCGCCCCACCGGCCGACCTGAAGCGCATAGGCGTCAATGCGCTCGGTCGCCATCATGAAGCCGAGGTCACCCTCGCCGGCGCGCCGTAAACTCAACACGGCAAAAGCGCTCGCTTAGAACGGGATCTCGTCATCCATGGCCCGCTTCGGACCGCCCGCTGCCGCCGGTCGACGCGGCTGGTCGCTGCGCCCCATGCCGGAGCGGTCATCCATCGCGCCCGATGAGCCGAAGCTGTCGCCATAGCTGCCACCGCCCATATCATCTGCGCCGGCACCCGCACCGCCGCCGCGACCATCGAGCAGGGTCAGTTCGCCACGGAAGCGCTGGAGCACAACTTCGGTGGAATATTTCTCAACACCCGACTGGTCCTGCCATTTGCGGGTCTGCAATTGACCCTCGACATAGACCTTCGAGCCCTTTTTCAAATATTGCTCAGCGATGCGCACCAGGTTCTCGTTGAAGATTACCACTTGATGCCACTCGGTGCGTTCTTTCTTTTCACCGCTTGCCTTGTCCCGCCAACTCTCAGTGGTCGCGAGCCGGAGATTGCAGACCTGTTCGCCGTTGTTCAACCGGCGCACTTCCGGATCCTTGCCAAGGTTCCCGATCAAGATCACCTTATTGACGCTGCCTGCCATCTCACTCTCCCTCCCCCGCCGCATTCCCGCCCGGGGCGCTTTTCGCCATCATGACCTGAGGCTTCCCACGTTTGAGGGGGCGGCGTCACCATCGATCACCGACTATCCCCAGCTCTTTGCTTCACTTGAATGTTCTATATTTGTTCTTGTTTATTTTGGCAAGACCCCTTAGGTTTGATTCCCACAGCGGCCCCAATGACGGCGTCGTGACCGATATCGAGACGGCTCTTGTGCACAGCCGCCATGCCCTGGTGGCGCTTGGGGCGTGGTGAGGCCATCTTGGAGGGATGCGGCGCGGCAATGTGCCGTCGATCCGTTCTCTCGCTGTTGCGTACAGCGTTGTGTTCCAGAAATCCCGGACCCGTCCTGCATGGCCGATCTTTTCGATAAATTTTCCGACGATGTGCGCCGGCCCGATCAACGGGTCATCGCCGTGCGTGGCGCGCGCGAACACAATTTGAAGAATGTCGATTTGACGATCCCGCGCGACGCGCTGGTGGTGTTCACGGGGCTCTCAGGTTCCGGCAAATCGTCGCTCGCCTTCGACACGATCTATGCCGAGGGTCAGCGCCGCTATGTCGAGAGCTTGTCTGCCTATGCTCGCCAATTCCTGGAAATGATGCAGAAGCCCGATGTCGACCAGATCGACGGGCTCTCGCCGGCCATTTCCATCGAGCAGAAGACGACGTCGAGGAACCCGCGCTCCACGGTGGGTACGGTCACCGAGATCTACGATTACATGCGCCTTCTCTGGGCGCGCGTCGGTATCCCCTATTCACCGGCAACCGGGCTCCCCATTGAGAGCCAGACCGTCAGCCAGATGGTCGATAAGACCCTCGGCCTGCCAGAAGGCACGCGTTGCTACTTGCTCGCGCCCGTTATTCGAGGGCGAAAAGGCGAATATCGCAAGGAGCTCGCCGAGTTTCAGAAAAAAGGCTTTCAGCGGGTCAAAATTGACGGCGCTTATCACGAAATCGCCGATGCGCCTCCGCTCGAGAAGAACCTGAAACACGACATCGATGTGGTTGTCGATCGCATCGTCGTGCGCGGCGATATGGCGACGCGGCTTGCTGACTCTTTTGAAACAGCCCTGAAGCTCGCCGACGGCATCGCGGTGATCGAACTGGCCGATAATGTCGATGCCAAGGGCGCGCCGGTCCGCCTGCTCTTCTCGGAGAAATTCGCCT
>JBAWYY010000312.1:0-3909 GCA_037143285.1 Alphaproteobacteria bacterium
CGCGGAGCGGTCGTCGCCAAGGCTCACGTCCCAGAGACGCAGCGTGCCGACCAGCGTGTCGCCGGCGGTTGCGACCAAGGCCAGACCCTCTGCGGGCAGGCGATCTTCGCGCAGCTTCTCAGACGTCTTCGCCTTGCGCGCAGCGCGACCGAAGGCACGATCGAGCAGCCGTTCGCGGGCAGCGACATGGATAAGCGCTTCGTCGGCAATGACGATGGCGCGCGAGGTGGTCGGGAGGGGCGTGACAAGGCTCATGGCCGTGGTCCTTCTCGACATGAGACAGACGACAGCCCTCGTACCGAAAGAATCGGCCGGTCGGGACGGATCGGGAGGGGCGAGAAATCCGGCCGGGTCAGCCCCGGCCGGGATCGCATCGATCAGATGCAGACGCTTTCGAGCGGCGGGAAGCCGTTGAAGCCCACCGACGAATAGGTCGTCGTATAGGCGCCCGTTGCCTCGATCAGCACCTTGTCGCCAACCGCGAGCGAGATCGGCATCAGGTAGGGGGTCTTCTCGTAGAGCACATCGACGCTATCGCAGGTGGGACCGGCGATGACGCAGGGGCTCTTGGCGTCGCCATCCCGAGCGGTGAGGATCGGGTAGCGAATGGCTTCGTCCATGGTCTCAGCGAGGCCCTGGAACTTGCCGATGTCGAGATAGACCCAACGCACGTCGTCATCCGCCGACTTCTTCGAGACGAGGACGACCTCGGCTTCGATGATGCCGGCATTGCCGACCATGCCGCGACCGGGCTCAATGATGGTCTCCGGCAGACGGTTGCCGAAATGCTTCGACAGAGCGTCGAAGATCGCGGCGCCATAGGCTTCCGCCGCCGGCACGTCCTTCAGATAGCGCGTCGGGAAACCGCCGCCCATATTGACCATCTGCAGCGCGATGCCGCGCTCCGCGAGCTCGGTGAAGATGCCCGAGGCCGTGGCGAGAGCCTCGTCCCAAGCGCCGAGATTGGTCTGCTGCGAACCGACGTGGAACGACAGACCATAGGCATTGAGGCCGAGGCGATGGGCATGCTCGAGCACGCGCGGGGCCATTTCGGCGGCGCAGCCGAACTTGCGCGACAGCGGCCATTCGGCGCCCTCGCAGTCCTGCAGGAAGCGGCAGAACACCTTCACGTCCTTGGCGCCGATCACCTTGGCCTGACGGGCGATCTTCTCGACTTCGGGCTCGCAATCGACCGCAAACAGCCGCACGCCCAAGTGCAGAGCGCGGGCAATGTCACGCTCCTTCTTGATGGTGTTGCCAAAGGAGATGCGGTCTGCGGTGGCGCCGGTGGCGAGAACCTGCTGGATCTCGACCACGGAGGCGCAATCGAAGCACGAGCCGAGGCCCGCCAGGAGATCGAGGATCTCCGGCGCCGGATTGGCCTTCACGGCATAGAACACGCGCGTGTCGGGCAGCGCGCGGGCAAATTTCTGGAAGTTCTTGGCGACGACTTCGAGGTCGACCACCAGGATCGGGCCGTCGTCACGACGATGGCGAAGGAATTCGCGGATGCGATCAGTCATTGAAGCCTCCCCAGGGGCGCTTCACGCCCGGCTGAAGGGTTGAACCCATGGGCTACTCGACGCGACCAGGCCCGCTTTGGAGACGGGGCACCGGATACGTTTCGTAACCCGACGTGTTCGCCGAGACATCGAGCCTCCAGACGCAGTGACGCGTTCTGGAAACAGACGCCTTCGTTTGGCTTTGGGGAGACCCCTAACCGCACGGCCGGCAAGAAGAACAAGCCTCTTCGGTAGCTGGCTCTGGACACCAGCTGAGACCAAAAAAGCCCGATCGTCGTTGCTTCAAGTCGCGTCCTCTGCGGAGGGCAGAGTTCGCCGGTTAGCCTCCGGCTGCCGGTTAGGTATCGAGGACCCCGCAGCTTACGCTGCCCCTGGGACAAAACCGGCGAACCGATCTCATCCCCAAGTCCTCGGGCGGCTGTCCGGCCTCTTGTCCGGATGCCCACCAACCGGCACGCAACCACAGGCACGTGCGAAATTGGGCGAGCGGAGAAATAACAGATTTCGCGCAGGGTGCAACACTATTTTTCAATTCGCGCGATTTCGTGAATTCGCACGGGAGGTCAACAGGTTAACGCGGGTTTAAATCACCATATTTTCGCCGTAAAATATTCGCCGCTCCGCCCATCTTGCAAGAGGTGAAAGTCGGGGATAATCTCTTTTTAAATCGATTTAAAAAACCAGGGAGGCGCCCGTGCCATCGCGGAGTGTCAAGAATGTTCCAAAGGCCCTCATCAAGGAGAAGGCCAAGCTGATCCGGCTGGAGACCGTTCGTCTCACCGATATCTGCGGATCCGGCCATTATGGCTCGTCTTTCTCCATGGCCGAGCTGGTGGCCGTTCTCTATTACCAGTTCATGCATGTCGACCCGGCCAAGCCCCGCTGGGAGGATCGCGACCGCTTCACCATGGGCAAGGGCCACGCGGCCATCGGGCTCTTTCCGGTGCTGGCTGATATGGGCTTCTTCCCCGAGGCCTGGCTCGACACCTATACCCGCATGGGCTCCTATCTCGGCGATCACCCGGAGATGAAGAAGACGCCGGGGGTCGATTTCTCCTCCGGCTCCATCGGGCACAATCTCTCGGTATCGGTGGGCATGGCGCTGGGCGCTCGGCTGAAGAAATCTCCGGCGCGCGTCATCTGCATGATGGGCGATGGCGAGCAGACCGAGGGGCAGATTTGGGAAGCGGCGATTTCGGCGGCCGATTGGGGCCTCGATAATCTCGTCGGGGTCGTCGATATCAATTCCGCCGGCTCCGATGGTCATCCGCAGGAGACCATGAAGACCGAGCCCTTGAAGGCCAAATGGGAGGCCTTCGGCTGGCGCGTCATCGTGCTCGACGACGGCCACGACATCGATGCCGTCACCGACGCTTATAATATGGCGCTGAACGCGCCTGATGGACGGCCGACCTGCATCCTTGCCTATACGGTTTCGGGCAAGGGCGTCTCCTTCATGGAGCACGGCTGGGAATGGCACCTGGGCTATCTTGGCCCGAAGGATGTCGCGCGGGCTTATGCCGAACTCATCGCTGGCGATGTGGGCTGAGGACAGGACCATGATCAATTTCGACAAGTACAAGCCGCAGCCGCGCGCCCCGGGCATGGCCTATATGACGGCCGAGATGAAGGCCGCGATCGACCTTTCTGAAAGCCGGGTGACCCCGGACATGGATGATGCGACCTGGGATATGGCGGCCTCCCTCGGGCTGTCGCGCCAGCTCACCACGGGCAAGACGCTCATCGAGCTCACCGAGGCCGGCCATGACGATATTGTCGTCTGCACCGCCGATCTCGGGCGCCCCACTCAAGTGATCAATTTCGGTCGCGCCTATCCCGACCGCTACTTCAATTTTGGCATTGCCGAGCGCAACATGATTGGCGCTGCCGCCGGTCTTGCGACCATGGGCCTTACCCCCGTTATCTCGAATTACTCGTTCTTCCTGGCGCTGATGGGGGTCGAGAATATCCGCAACGACATCTGCTACACCAATCTGCCGGTGAAGATGGTGGGCACCCATTCAGGCATTGCCATGGGGTTCTACGGCACATCGCACCATTGCTGCGAGGATATCGGCGCGCTCCGGGCGATCCCGAACCTGACCTTGATGGCACCCTGCGACGGCAATGCGCTCACTTCAGCGCTACGCGGCAATATCAAGCATCCCGGCCCGATCTATTTCCGCTGCGGGCGTGGGCGCGAGGCGGTGGTCTATGAGAAAGAGTTCGACTTCCGCATCGGCGGGTCGAACACGCTGCGCGAAGGCGGCCACGCCACCGTGCTCGCCATCGGCAATCTCGTGAAGGCGGCGCTCGACGCCCATGACATCCTGGCGCGCGACGGCATCGGGCTGACCGTCGTCGATATGTATTCGATCCGCCCGCT
>JBAWYY010000313.1:0-3906 GCA_037143285.1 Alphaproteobacteria bacterium
CCCGAGGGCGAGCGCGCCATCGACGTGCTGCGTGTCGATAACTCGGCAGTACGCGCCAGCCAGATCGCCAAACTCGCGCGCCTTCGGGCCGAACGCGATGGGCGTGCCACCCAAGCCGCGCTCGAAGCGCTGACCAATGGCGCCGCCGGCAATGGCAATCTCTTGGCGCTCGCGGTTGATGCCGCGCGTGCCAGAGCGACCGTTGGCGAGATTTCCGACGCTTTGGAGAAGGTTTTCGGCCGTCACCGCGCCGAAATCAAAGCGATATCAGGGGTCTATAAGCGCGAGGTTGGCGCGATGAATGACAATGTCTCGAAAGTGTCGGGCATGGTTCAGGCTTTCGAGGACAATGAGGGCCGCCGTCCGCGCATTCTTGTCGCGAAAGTCGGTCAGGACGGCCATGACCGTGGGCAGAAGGTGATTGCCTCCGCCTTCGCCGATCTTGGCTTCGACGTCGACATCGGACCGCTCTTTGCAACCCCTGGCGAAGCTGCGCGCCTGGCGATTGAGAATGACGTCCACTGCGTTGGCGTCTCCTCGCTCGCAGCCGGCCATTTGACGCTTGTGCCCGAACTCAAAGCCGAGCTCGAAAAACAGGGCCGCGGCGACATCATGATCGTCGTGGGCGGCGTCATCCCGCCGCAAGACTTTGAAGCGCTCTACGCCGCCGGCGCCACCTCGATCTTCCCGCCGGGCACCCCGATTGCCGAGGCCGCTATCGACCTCCTCAACAAGCTCAATGCCCGCCTGGGCTATGTTCAAGCGGCAGAGTGATGACGCGATGACCGGCTATATCGATCCCGACAAAGAGACCTTCGCGGCCTTCCGCGACCTGCCGCGTGTTGGCCCCATCCACATGCTCAATCTCGTCAAGTTTCGCGCCAAGGCAGCCTATCCCGACGGTCGGGAGGCGACCGGCGCTGAGGCTTATCGCGAATATGGCCGTCTCAGTGGGCCGGTATTCGCGCGCCTCGGCGGGCGGATCGTCTGGCGCGGCACCTTCGAATTCATGCTGATCGGACCAAGCGACGAGCGCTGGGATGCCTGTTTCGTCGCTGAATATCCGAGCAAGGACGCTTTCGTTGCCATGGTGCGGGACCCGGAATACCGGGAAGCCGTGAAACATCGGCAGGCGGCGGTCGAGACCTCGCGCCTCATTCGTACCGAGCCCGGCAGCGTGGGTGCGGGCTTCGCCGACTAATCCCGGATCATAGCACCTCCCCCATTCCTGCGCGCTCATGCGGAATGTGATGGATTGATCGCGCGCGAAATCCGGGGCACGCTAACTGTGATCACAGCCAAGACCGGATCAACCGGTTGATCACACACAGCCCGGGAGGCAACAATGACCCTCATCACGCGTCGTCACCTTATTGCGACCACCGCCGGCTTAGCGGCGGCATCGTCTCTCTCTGCGCCTGCCATTGCCCAAGCTTTTCCTGCCCGTCCGATTACGCTCATCGTTCCCTGGGGCGCCGGCGGCGGCACGGACGCAACCGCCCGCATCGTCGGCTCCATCCTTGAGCGCGACTTCGGCCAGCCGGTGAATGTCGTGAACCGCACCGGCGGTTCTGGCGTGGTGGGCCATCAGGCCATCGCCAGCGGCGCAGCGGACGGTTACACCATCGGCATGGTGACGGTTGAAATCACCATGATGCATTGGCAGGGCCTGACCGAACTTAAATCCACGAGCTACACCCCCCTCGCGCTGATGAACGAAGATCCGCCTGGCGTGCAGGTGAACGCCTCGTCGCCCTGGAAGACGATCAAGGAACTCGCCGACCACATCAAAGCCAATCCTGGCAAGCTGAAGGCTTCCGGCACCGGTCATGGCGGCATTTGGCACTTGGCTCTCGTCGGCTGGCTCGGCGCTATGGGCCTGCCCGCCAATGCCGTGCCGTGGGTTCCGTCCAATGGTGCGGCCCCCGCCATGCAGGACCTCGCTGCCGGCGGCATCGACATCGTCACCTGCTCGGTCCCCGAAGCGAAAGCCATGCTCGATGCGGGCCGCGCCAAATCGCTCGCCATTATGGCGCCCGAGCGCAATCCGCAATTTGCTGGCGTCCCCACGTTGAACGAAAGCCTTGGCATCTCCTACTCGGTCGGCGCCTGGCGCGGCATCGCCGGCCCGCGCAACCTGCCGCAGGCGGTCACCGATCGTCTCGTGGCAGCCCTCGACAAGGCCTATAAGTCCGCCGAATTCCGCGACTTCATGACCAATCGCGGCTTCGGCATGAAATGGGCTCCGGGCGCAGATTATGCCAAGTTCATGGCAGAGGGCGATGCCGCCATGGGCGTGGCGATGAAGGCCGCCGGTCTCGCGAAAACCGCCTAAACCCTAACAACGCCACCCCTGCTCGCCGTTATGCGGGCAGGGGTGATCGCTACTGTTATTTCACAGACAAGAGTTGCGATTGCGATGAAGATTTCTGACGCTCTCACCGGCAGCGCGCTCGCAGCGCTTGGGGTCGCCGCCTGGTACGGCGGTTCGCTTCTGCCCCCGGTTCCCGGTCAGCAAGTGGGTCCCAGCGTGTTTCCGATGGTGATTGGCGCAGGTCTTGCCGCCTGCGGCGCAGCCATTGCGCTCGGCATCGGCTCCAGCTTCGAGGAAGAGGAAACCCTTGTTACCGCTGCCGATGTGCCGGAAGCCGCGAGCGTACCGGAAGAGCCCATTCGCTACAGCGCGCTCAAAACCCTCGTGCCGCCGGTACTCCTTTTCTTTTATGCCATGGCGGTGGATGGGCTCGGCTTCTGGATTACCGCTGCCATTATGGTGTCCTGCGTCGCGCTAGCGCTTGGCGCCACCTGGCGCTGGGCCCTGATCTTAGCGCTCGGCGCGCCGCCCTTCGTCCATATCGTCTTTGCGAAGCTCTTGCGGGTGCCCCTGCCCGAAGGGCTCCTCGCTTTTCCCTGGTGAGGCCCCATGCTTGCCCATCTCGCTGAGGCCGTCCGGATGGTGATGGCACCTGATGTGCTGATCGCGATCCTGCTCTCCTCCGTCTATGGCTTGGTCGTGGGATCGCTCCCCGGCCTCTCCGCTACGATGGCCACCGCGCTTCTGGTGCCGGTCACCTTCTACTTGTCGCCCATTGCCGCGATCGCAACGATCATCTCGGCCTCCGCCATGGCGATCTTTTCAGGCGACATTCCAGGCTGCCTCCTGCGTATTCCCGGCACACCGGCATCTGCAGCCTATACCGATGAAGCCTACGCCATGACCCGCAAGGGTGAAGCCGAAATGGCGCTGGGCATCTGCCTATGGTTCTCAGCCATAGGCGGGATTATCGGCACGCTCTCGCTGATCATTATGGCGCCGATCCTGGCGGAATTCGCGCTGTCCTTCTCAACCTTTGAATATTTCTGGCTCGCAGTCCTCGGCCTCTTCTGCGCCACCATCGTTGCCCGCTCGTCGCCGGTGAAAGCACTGGCATCCATGTTTTTGGGGCTGCTGGTTGCCTGTATCGGTATCGAGAACCCGGCGGGAACGCCGCGCTTCACCTTCGGCTTCACCGATCTCTTCGGCGGCATTGAGGTGATCCCCGCGCTTGTCGGCGTCTTTGCCGTTGCCGAAGTGATGCGCGCCATGTCGGTCCCGGAGCCGCCGCCTCTGCCGAAGCGCAAATTCGGCTCCATCCTCGCGGGTCAATGGTCGCTTACCAAGCAATATGTCCGGCCACAGGTCCGCGGCAATATCGTCGGCATCATCATCGGCGTCTTGCCGGGTGCCGGCGCTGATATGGCAGCCTGGGTCTCCTACGCCATGTCGAAAAAGCTCTCGAAGACGCCTGAGAAATTCGGCACCGGTCACCCGGAGGGCCTTATTGAGGCTGGCGCCTCCAACAATGCCTCGCTCGCTTCGGGTTGGGTGCCATCGCTTCTTTTCGGCATTCCCGGCGACACCATTAC
>JBAWYY010000314.1:0-3896 GCA_037143285.1 Alphaproteobacteria bacterium
GGCCCCAAAACGCCGCCGGATCGCCCGCGCGAATGCCGCGCACGGCTTGAGAGAGTTGGCGGTAAAACAGCGCTTGCTGCTCGATGATCATGCCGACGAGGCCGGTTGCGACCGGCGGGCGGGGGCCTCCGAAGGCGGAGGGTGGTTGTTGGGCAAGTGCTGGAAGCGCGATCAGCGCGAGGGCAAGGCTTGCCCACGCGGCCATCTGCAGACTGCGTCTCACCGGCAGGTCACCGTAAAGCGCCCGGCAAATTGCTGTCCGAAGTTCTGGCCGGGATTCAGCGCCTGAAAGAAGCTTTCGGAGAGAACTTGGCCGCGGGCATCGGGCTTCCGCGGCGGCGTGTGGTCGACACTACAGCCGGTCGGCGCGCTGGTCAGGCGGATTGGCTCGCCCTCAGCTGGACCAAAGGCGACGAAATATTCGGGATCATAAATTTCCAGCGTCACCGGCTTGTCGCCAGTCGCAAAGGGCGTGCGGATCGGCACGGTGAAATGCAGCTTGAGCTTGCCGCCTTCCACCTCCGACCATGCATCGCGAACGGGCCCAAACGACACAAAGCGTCGGTCGTGACGCATGACGGTAAAGAAGCTCCGCTCAGCGAGGTTTTCGACATTGATCTTCGTGAGTTCGGCCAGTTCCTCGCGGGAGAGCTTGCCATCCTTATCGGCATCGAGCCCCTGGATCGCGAAGGTCGAATACATCTCGTCGAAGGTCCAGGTGTGGACAAGGGCGGCCATCTGGCCCGCCTCGAATGTCACGGCCGTCTCGGTGTCGACGGTGACATGGGGGTGGGCGGCGGCCGGAGCAGCGCTCAGGCTCGCGACACACAGAGCGAGAAGGACAGATCGACGGAACGGCAAAAGCGAATCCTCGACGGGGAACGGCGCCCAAAGACGGGCTGAACACGGCCAAGATATGGCGGCTCTTATGGTTAACGAAAGGTTTCCGCGTGGGAAAGCCTGTTGGCGCCTCAGCTTGGCCGTTGAGCCTGCCGCATGACGCCTATCCATTCGTCGCCTTGTCGTTGGCCGCGTGGGATGGAATGGTCGCGTGACCCTCACGCCTCCTGGAGACATCATGCGTAACTTGACCATCGACGGCCGCCGCCTCTGGGACATGCTGATGGAGACCGCGACCATCGGCGGCACGCCGAAGGGCGGCGTTAAGCGCCTGACGCTCACCGATGAGGATCGCCGCGTCCGCGACTGGTTCAAGACCGAGTGCGAGGCAATCGGCTGCACGGTCACCGTCGATGCCATGGGCAATATGTTTGCGCTCCGTCCCGGGCGCGATCAGAGCCGCAAGCCCATCGCCATGGGCAGCCACCTCGACACCCAGCCGACGGGCGGCAAGTTCGATGGGATCTTGGGTGTTCTCGGTGGGCTTGAGGTCCTGAAAACCCTGCATCAGGCTAATTTCGAGACCCAATCGCCGATCGTTCTGGTCAATTGGACCAATGAGGAGGGCTCGCGCTTCTCGCCTGCGATGGTCGGTTCGGGCGTCTATGCCGGGGCCTTCACCCAAGCTCAGGCTGAGGCGATTACTGACCGCGAGGGCACAACCACGCTTGGCGCTGCGCTCGATGCCATTGGCTATCGCGGTGCAACGGCCTCTGACGCCAAGGCTTTGCCGGTCGAGGCCTATTTCGAGCTTCACATCGAGCAGGGTCCGATCCTCGATGAAGAGGGCATCACCATCGGCGTGGTCACCGGCGTACAGGGCATGAAATGGATCAATGTCACCATCACGGCGCGCGAGAGCCATGCTGGCACCACGCCCATGCCCTATCGGCGTGATGCGCTCGCAGCCTTTGCGGAAGCTGCCGTCAGCCTGCGTCAGCTTGCCCTCGACAATGCGCCTTTCGGCCTTGCCACCATCGGCATTGTGGAGGCGCGGCCCGGTTCGCCCAATATCATCCCCGGCGAAATCCGCTTCACGCTCGATCTGCGCCATCCCGATCAGGCGACCCTTGAGCGGATGATGACGGCAGCCCACGGCATTATCGATGAGGCAGCGAAGCGCCATCACGGCCACGCGGTTACAAGTATTTTGTGGGACTCGCCAGCTGTCGCGTTCCATCCCGATTGCGTGGGCGCGGTGCGGGCTGCCGCCGCAAAATTGGGGCTCACGGCGAAGGATCTTGTCTCAGGGGCCGGTCATGACGCGGCCTATATGGCGCGTATCGTGCCGACCTCGATGATCTTCGTGCCCTGCAAAGACGGGCTCTCCCACAACGAAGAGGAGAGCTCGACGCTGGAAGACTGCGCTCATGGCGCGCAGGTGCTGCTTGAGGCCGTGCTCGCTTACGACGCGCGCAGCTAACGCGCGGCGTTAAGCGCCGCTCAAAGCCTCAAGGGTGATGGGCTTGCCGTGGGGGGTGAGCGCTGCAGCCCGATGCCAAGCCTCAGTCATAGTGGCGATCGCATCCGGGGTCGCCACGCCCTTGTCGATCAAGAGATGTTCGAGGGCTGCAAGCCAATGGTGGTAATAGGTCTCGCCGGTGTCGGCATCGCCGGCCCGCTGTGCCTCGGTAATTTTGGCTGAGAGAGCAGCCGCCCATTCCACCCAGGTGAAGACGCCCCGCGCATTGAGCGACACCGCAAGCGCAAAGGCATGGGCTTCCCAGGGCTCACGAAAAACCGGGCCCTCCGCGTCGCAGGGAATATGGGGCAGAAGTGCGAGATCAGGGGTCATGCCGGCGCCAAATAGCTGTCCCAGGCGTCAACCGAGACCGAGGCTGCGGGGTCGGCGTCGCTGCCGAACAGATCGCGCGATGAAAAGCGCACGGTATAGAGCCGTTCCGGGCACTCGCCGGCGCCCTCGCCATTGGTGTCGGGCAATACATGGCCGCCATGGTCGAGGGTGATGACACCGACTTTGCCCTGCACATAGCGCGGCAGTCGCGTATGGCCCTTGGGGGACGGCACGTCGCGGGTGCGGACGCGATCGCCCACCTTGAACCGCGCCGGTGTATCAATCGGCCGCTCGGTCGACGACCCCTTGGCGAGAACGGCAGCAACATCAGCGGCCATCAGCTTGCGCGGGAGCTTTGGTCCCGCCGTCATGGCGCGGCCCGCGTCGATCTCCTCGGCGCTGATCAGGCCGCGATCCCGCGTGAGCGTCTCAATGCCACCGGCCCAGATCTCGAAATAGCTGCGCTGGAGATAATCGGGGAGGCGCTCGCGCGCGGCGCGCGACTGATCGAGCGTCCAGGCGCCTGTGGCACCCATGGCGAGCGTCACGGCGAAGGCGCGCCGCTCCCAGGGGGATGGAACCAGGGCTGGTTGACCTCCGGCACCACGGGCCCAAAGCCAAGGCGGCCACCGATATCTGCTTGTGTTCGGGGCGCGTCAGCCATCACGAGGCCTCAGGGGCAAGCGCCACGCCCGTGCCGATCATGCTGTCCCGGGTGACGAGGGTCGCGAGCTGTTCCTCGCTCCAGCCTTCCGTGCCAGCCGGGCGTTCCGGTACGACGAGATAGCGGACTTCCGCAGTCGAATCCCAGACCTTGATCTGCTTGTCGGCGGGCAGGCTGACGCCGAAATCGGCGAGCACGCCACGCGGATCGCGCACGGCCTTGGCCCGATAGGGCGCTGATTTATACCAGACTGGCGGCAGGCCGAGGACCGGCCAGGGGTAACAAGAGCAGAGCGTGCAGACGACCATGTTATGGGTTGCGGCATCGTTCTCGATGGCGACCATATGCTCGCCCTGGCGGCCGCTATAGCCGAGTTCGGCGATTGCAGCGGTGGCATCCGCCTTCAAGCGGGCGCGGAAAGCGGGATCGGCCCAGGCCTTTGCCACGACGCGGGCGCCGTTATGCGGCCCGACCTTGGTCTCATAGGTCTCGATCAGGAGATCGAGTGCTGCCGGGTCGACATAGCCCTTCTCGGTG
>JBAWYY010000315.1:0-3886 GCA_037143285.1 Alphaproteobacteria bacterium
TCCAAGCCCTATGCCTTCAATGCCCGTCCTTGGGAGCTGTTGAAGACCGAATCGACCGATATGATGGATGCGGTTGGCTCGGCCATTCGTGTCGATGCGCGCGGTCGCGAGGTCATGCGCATCCTGCCTCGGCTGAACGAGGCGGTGAATGAGGAATGGATCTCCGACAAGACGCGCCATGTGGTCGATGGTCTGCGTACGCAGCGCCTCGATAAGCCCTATATCCGCGAGGGCGGGCGCCTTCGTGCCGCGAATTGGGGCGAGGCCTTCGGCGCGATTGCGTCGCGGGTCAAAGCCGCAGGCGGCGCCAAGGTTGGGGCACTTGCCGGCGATCTCGCGACCCTCGAAGAGATGTTTGCGCTCAAAGGCTTGATGACGGCGCTGGGGTCCCCGCATATCGACGGACGGGTCGATGGTGCAACCCTTGATCCTTCGCTTGGTCGCGCTTCCTACCTGTTCAATCCCGGCATTGCCGGCATTGAAGATGCGGATGCGATCCTCATCGTCGGCTCCAATCCGCGAAAAGAGGCCCCGCTCGTCAATGCGCGCATTCGCAAGCGTTGGCGCATGGGCAAGGTCAAGATCGGGCTCGTCGGCGAGCATGCCGACCTGACTTATGATTACGACTATTGCGGCGCAGGCGGCGATACGCTGGCAGCCATCGCTGGTGGCACGCACGCTTTCGCTGAGGCGCTGCGGGGCGCATCAAAGCCCATGATCATCGTCGGTCAGGGGCTTTTGACGCGGGCAGACGGCGCCGCACTCGCCTCCCTTTGTGCCCGCGTGGCCGTTGCTAATGGCATGGTCAAAGACGGGTGGAACGGTTTTGCCATGCTGCACACCGGCGCTTCGCGCGTGGGCGCCTTGGATCTCGGCCTTGTGCCGGGTGAGGGCGGACGTGACGCCAAAGCCATGGCAGCCGGCGCCGTCGATGTGATTTTTAATCTCGGCGCTGACGAGATCGAAATCGCGCCGGGTCCCTTCGTTGTTTATATCGGAACCCACGGTGATCGCGGCGCCCATCGCGCCGATGTCATTCTGCCCGGGGCGGCCTATACCGAAAAAGCCGGGTTCACGACCAATACTGAGGGCCGCGTGCAGGTGCTGAACCGCGCGGGCTTTGCGCCGGGGGATGCCAAAGACGATTGGGCGATCCTGCGGGCCCTGTCCGAAGTCCTCGGTGTGAAGCTTCCCTACGACTCGCTTGCGCAGTTGCGGACGGCACTCGGCAAGGCTCATCCCGAGACCCTCGCGATTGGCGCTTTGCCTTCCGCTGATCCCGCAGGTGTTCAGGCGCTCGCCGCCAAGGGCGGCGCAGTTGACAGCGCGCCCTTCCGTCAGGCTGTGGGTGACTTCTACCTGACCAACCCCATCGCACGCGCTTCCGCCACCATGGCGGAATGTTCGGCGCTGGCCGCCGGCTCCATGTCAGTGGCGGCGGAGTAAGGACCATGATGGACTTCTTCTGGACCCAGCTCTGGCCGATCCTTTTCATTCTGATCAAGAGCGTCGGCCTGCTCGTCGCCCTCTTGATCTTCGTCGCCTATATCCTCTTGGCAGACCGCAAGATTTGGGCGGCAGTCCAGCTGCGGCGCGGGCCGAATGTGGTCGGCCCCTTCGGCCTGTTGCAGTCCTTCGCTGATTTGATGAAGTTCTTCATCAAAGAGCCAGTGGTGCCCTCGGGCGCGAACAAGGGCGTGTTTCTACTGGCACCCTTCGTCTCGGCACTTCTTGCGCTCTCCGCCTGGGCGGTGATCCCAGTCAGCGACGGTTGGGCCATTGCCGACCTGAATGTCGGCATCCTCTACATCTTCGCGATTTCCTCGCTCGGCGTGTACGGCGTCATCATGGGCGGCTGGGCGTCGAACTCGAAATATCCCTTCCTCGGCGCGCTGCGCTCGGCGGCGCAAATGGTGTCCTATGAGGTCTCCATCGGCTTCGTCATCATCTGCGTGCTGCTCTGTGTCGGTTCGCTCAACCTGTCGGCCATCGTGCAGGCGCAGAACAAGGGCTACGGTCTCTTCGGCTGGTTCTGGCTGCCGCTGTTTCCGGTCTTCGTGATCTTCTTCATCTCGGCGCTTGCCGAGACCAATCGGCCGCCCTTCGACCTTCCTGAAGCTGAGTCCGAGCTCGTCGCCGGCTTCATGGTCGAATATTCCTCGACCCCCTACATGATGTTCATGCTGGCCGAATATGTGGCGATCGTCACAATGTGCTCGCTGACCGTCATCTTGTTCCTCGGTGGCTGGCTCCCGCCTTTCGATTTTGCGCCCTTCACCTGGGTGCCGGGCGTTATCTGGTTCGTGCTGAAGGTCTGCCTCGTGTTCTTCATGTTCGCGATGGTGAAGGCTTTCGTGCCTCGCTACCGCTACGACCAGCTGATGCGCCTGGGTTGGAAGGTGTTTCTGCCCATCTCGCTTGCCATGGTGGTGATCGTTGCGAGCGTCTTGCAGCTGACGGGTTGGGCGCCGTGAGATGAGTTCTTTGATCTCACCTGCGGGGGTGGTCGGCGCGTGTATCGGCGCTCTCGTGGGGTGGATCAACTTTCGGATCGTGACAGGGATCACGGTTGGGAAGCTAAGGGGTTTGGATCGTTCGGCCAATGAGGCAGAGCGAGCCGAGTTTGAGGGCAAGATTGTCCTCCTCAGGCGCATCGTCTTCGTGGCGACGGTGCCTGTGATTGCAGGTGTTGGATATTTCTTCGGTCGCACTTTGGGCGGCTGAGCAGGAGGATGAAGAACATGGCCGGGGCTCTCAGGCTCGACCAGGCGGCGAAATCGCTCTTCTTGAAAGAGTTCGTTTCGGCATTCTTTTTGTCGATGCGCTATTTCTTCAAGCCGAAGGCGACGCTGAACTATCCTTTTGAAAAGGGGCAGATTTCACCGCGTTTCCGGGGTGAACATGCGCTGCGTCGCTATCCGAATGGCGAAGAGCGCTGCATCGCCTGTAAATTGTGCGAGGCGATCTGCCCGGCCCAGGCCATCACCATCGAGGCGGGGCCGCGTAACAATGACGGCACGCGCCGCACCACGCGCTACGACATCGACATGGTGAAATGCATCTATTGCGGCTTCTGCCAGGAAGCTTGCCCCGTGGATGCCATCGTCGAGGGGCCGAACTTCGAGTTCGCCGTCGAGACGCGGGAAGAGCTCTACTATGACAAGGATCGACTGCTCGCCAACGGTGATCGTTGGGAGCGTGAGATCGCTGAAAATATCAAACGGGACGCGCCCTACCGCTAAGGGGTGCGTACCAACCAAAGCCGGGTGGACGCTGCCCGGGCCAGTCATTAGACAGGCACTGCCTCGGGCTTAAACGTTCGAACGGTGCCCTAAACGAGAACAAAAACGGGGATTACGGGGTCACATGCTCGCCGGTGTCTTCTTCTACCTCTTCGCAGGGGTCCTTATCGCCTCGGCCTTCATGGTGATTGCGGCGCGCAACCCCGTGCACTCCGTGTTGTTTCTGATCCTGGCCTTCGTTAACGCGTCAGGCCTGTTCGTGCTCATGGGGGCCGAATTCCTCGCCATGATCCTGGTCGTCGTCTATGTCGGCGCCGTTGCAGTCCTCTTCCTCTTCGTCGTGATGATGCTGGACGTCGACTTTGCCGAGCTTCGCCAGGGCTTTCTGCAATATTTGCCCGTCGGCATGCTGGTGGGCTTGATCGTCGCAGCTGAGCTTCTGTTGGTGGTCGGCGCCTGGGCCATTGTGGGTGAGCCCGCCAAGGCGATTACCTCGCCGATCCCGAAGGACATCACCAATGCCGAGGCGATCGGGCGCGTCCTCTACACGAAATATGTCTACTTCTTCCAAGCCTCGGGTCTCATTCTGCTGGTAGCCATGATCGGCGCCATCGTCCTGACACTCCGCCACAAGGTGGGCGTGA
>JBAWYY010000316.1:0-3879 GCA_037143285.1 Alphaproteobacteria bacterium
GGCCAAGCGCCGCCAGGTGGATGGCGTGATTTGCGGGCATATCCACCATGCCGCTATGCATGACAAATATGGCATCACCTACTTGAATTGCGGTGATTGGGTCGAAAGCTGCACGGCGCTGGTTGAGACTTTCGATGGTCGCTTCGAGATCATCCGCTGGGCTGATCTCGTTCGCAGCGGCGTGGTCGTCAGCGAGCCCGAACCGGTTGCGGCGGCGGCATAGGCCGGTCCGATTTATCGGGCGCAAGGCTTTTCAAAAGCACACGGAATTGATCGACAGCGGTCTCCACGCTGCCATCGTTGACGACGGTGAGATCCGCATGGAGCGGGGCGTCGATGGCGCGCGCCACGCGCGCCTCGACCGCGCCGTCGGTTGAACGACCGCGCGCTGCGACCCTTGCGGCGAGCACCTCCGGCGGGGCCGTGATCAGAACCACCCGGACGTCTTCGTAGCGCTCACGCACTGCGGGGATCACTGCGCGCGAGACGTTGCAGACCACAACGCGCCCTTCGGCCAGCACGTGGTCAATGGCAGAGGGGATGCCGTAATGGTGATCATGGGCGGCCCATGAGAGGGCGAAGGCGCCCTTCTCAGCAAGGGACGCGAACATGGCCGGGGTTACTTCGATATTGTCCTCGGCAGCGCTCGCTGGCCTCGTCACCACGCGGCGCGGAAACACATAGCGCTCGTCGCCTGCCACCGAACTCCGTGCGCCGGCAATCACCGTATCCTTGCCGGCGCCGCTGGGGCCAACAACGAGCACGAGCGTTCCCGGGCCAAGGCGGTCCATGTCAGGAAATTCTCACCCCGAGCCGCCAGACCTCGCGCACGACGGGCCGAGCTTCGACCAGCGCCACGCGGACGAGATCACCGCGAAGGCCAACGGCGATTTCACCACGGTCCGTCATGCCGGTTGCAAGCGCGGGCGCTTTGGTGACGGTGCGGATCGCGCCGGGCAAGCCGCCCATGGCAGGCACGCCGGCGAGACCGTAGGCGCCTTGGATGAGGCTTATCGGCACATAGTCAGAGGAGAGGATGTCGAGGACGCCGCGTTCGGCCAGTTCAACCGCCGAGACATTGCCGGAATGGGAGCCGCCCCGCACCACATTGGGCGCGCCCATCAAGACGGCGATGCCCGCCTTGTGTGACGCGATTGCCGCCTCGGGAGTCGTGGGAAACTCAGCGATTGAGACCCCGTCGGCGAGCGATTCCGCCACATGGTCTTCCAGCGTATCGTCGTGGCTTGCGAGCGATATGCCGCGCTCCCTTGCAAGCTGCACCAAAGCGCGTTTGTTGGGCTCGGCAATGGCAGCCGCGCGCTGCCTGCGATTTTCAAACAGCGCTTCCAGCTCTTGCCCGTCGAGTTGAGTCTTGCCGCGATAATAGACCCGCAGCTTTTCCACATCGCGGAACTGCCGCTGACCCGGCGTGTGGTCCATCAGCGACATCAGGCGCACGTCAAAGCGCCCGAGATAGTCGGCAGCCTCTTCCACAACGCCGTTGGACGGGATTTCGCAGCGCAGATGGGTGTGGTGATCGGCGCGCAGAAGCCCGGTATCCTTCGCCCGCTCAATGGCTTCCGAGAGTTCAAGGAGCGCGTTCGACACCGAGAAGCGGTCGTCATCGCGGCCGACACGCAGGCTGTCGAAGACGGTGGTGATGCCAGAGGCTGCGATCTGGGCGTCATAGGCAAAGACCGCCGAGATCGGCTCCCAATAGACCTTGGGGCGCGGGGTGTAGTGCGGCTCGAGGTGATCGGTATGGAGCTCAACGAGGCCGGGGATCAGGATGTCGGCGCCACAATCCAGCGCACCCGGCAACATGGTCTCCTCGGCAAGGCGCGTGATCTCGCCGTCTTCAACGACGACGGTTGCAGCCACCTCCCGATCGCTTAACACGACTCGGCGGGAGAAGACTTGCAGGGTCCCCTTCGGTTCGGGCGGTCTCATGAGAACTGCGGTCCTTGACGTCCGGTGGAGGGGCCGCGGCGTTTAGGCCGCAGCGGCAAAATGGGTGACATCGACGATACGGGAGGCGACGGCGTCGCGCACGTCCTCGTCATGAAAAATGCCGAGGATAGCGGTGCCGGCCGCCTTCTTTTCTTCGATCAGCGAGACGACAGCGGCTCGGTTGCGGGCATCAAGCGAAGCCGTCGGCTCATCCAGCAGAAGCAAGGGATGATCGGCGACAAAGCCGCGGGCGATGTTGACGCGCTGTTGTTCGCCGCCAGAAAAGGTCGAAGGTGGCAGCGACCAGAGCCGCTCAGGCACATTCAACAGGGTCAAGAGCCGGCGCGCGCGGGCGTCCGCCTCTTCGCGCGACGCACCGAAGGCCTGTGCGGCCTCGGCCACGACCGCCAGCGCCGGCACGCGCGGGATGACACGCAGGAACTGCGAGACATAGCCGACGGTGGAGCGCCGCAGCGCAATGACATCGCGAGGGGCGGCGCGCGCCAGATCAACCGAGGTGGTGCCCTCAGAGAGCCTGATCGCACCACTATCAGTGCGATAATTGCCGTAGACCATTTTCAGGATCGACGATTTGCCGGCGCCCGACGGGCCGCCGAGTACGACGCATTCGCCCGCGCGCACGTCGAAACTGACGCCTGACACGACCGGGATCTTCAACCCGCCACGCAGGTGCATGGTGAAGGACTTGGCGACATTATCGAGCACGAGGATCGGGGTCATGTCGTCCTCACGGTTGCAGGATCGAGGAGACGAGAAGCTGGGTATAGGGCTCGGCGGGATCGTCGAGCACCTGATCGGTGAGGCCGGCCTCAATCACCTCGCCCTCCTTCATCACCATGATTCGGTGGGACAGGAGGCGGGCGACCGCGAGGTCGTGGGTGACCACGATGGCGGCAAGGCCAAGATCGGCGACGAGCCCACGCATGAGATCGAGAAGGCGCGCTTGCACCGAGACATCGAGCCCGCCGGTCGGCTCATCCATGAAGACGAGGCGCGGCGAGGTCACGAGATTGCGGGCGATTTGCAGGCGCTGGCGCATGCCGCCCGAATAAGCGGTGGGCTTGTCGTCGATCCGCTCCGGATCGATCTCAACGCGCGACAGCCAGCCCTCGGCCTCCGCGCGGATCTGGCCGTAGTGGCGCCAACCGACAGCCATCAGCCGTTCGCCCACATTGGCGCCGGCAGAGACGCCCATCCGGAGACCCGCTGCCGCGTCTTGGTGGACAAAGCCCCAATCGGTGCGGAACAGGAAGCGGCGTTCAGCCTCCGAGAGCGCCAGAATATCGCGGGTAACGCCATCGCGCATGGCATAGAGGACGCGACCGGCGCTCGGCTCAAGCTGGCCTGAAAGCAACTTCAACAGCGTCGATTTGCCCGAGCCGGATTCGCCCACCACCGCCAGCACTTCGCCGGGATAGAGTTCGAAGCCGACGTCGCGGCAGCCAAGGCGCGCGCCGTAATGCTTTGTCAGCGCGTCTGCGACGAGAAGCGGCCCGGTCATGGGACACTCCCCGCAATCGCCGCCGGCGCGTCGCCAAGCATCGCGCCGCGATGGCCCGCAGCGCGGCGCTCTTCGCAATTGTCGGTGTCGGAACAGACGAACATGCGTCCGCCCCGATCATCGGTCACGACCTCGTCGAGATAGGTGTTATCGGCGTCGCAGAGGGCACAGCGGGATTCGAACTTGGTCGGCTCGAACGGGTGATCTTCAAAATCGAGCGAGACCACCTTGGTATAGGGCGGCAGCGCGTAGATGCGCTTCTCGCGCCCGGCGCCAAAGAGCTGCAGCGCCGCGCAGTCGTTCATTTTGGGATTGTCGAATTTCGGCGTCGGCGAGGGGTCCATCACATAACGGTCCTCGACCATGACGGGGTAATCATAAGTCGTGGCGATATGGCCGTGGGTGGC
>JBAWYY010000317.1:0-3877 GCA_037143285.1 Alphaproteobacteria bacterium
AGGATGTAGCTCATGAAACGCCAGCGCCATTCGTCGCTCATCTCGCTCAAGTGGGCGAGGAAGCCACGGAAGGTGAGCCAACGATAGGGCTGGATGGTCTGGATCTCGGCGCGTCGACAAAAGAGATGCACCTCAACGGCGCCGGCTTCCAACGCGGTTGCGGCATTGTCGAAAGCAGAGGCGCCAGCACCGATCACAGCCACGCGCTTGCCCTTGAGGGCCGCGAAATCGACGCTATCGGCGGCATGCGCACGCAGGTGAGTGGGCAGGCGCGCGAGCATCGGCGGCATCCACCAGGTGCCCACACCGTCCTGTCCCGTGGCGAGCAGGACCTTGCGCGCATAGACGACGCGGGTTCCGGCCGATGATACGAGCGTCGCCGCAATCAAGCCGCCGTCAGCCGGCGCAAGATCAGTGACCTCGGTGTTGTTCTCGACCTTCAGCCCGGTCACCCGGCGCACGAACAGGAGATAGTCGTTCCAGTCGCCCTTGGGGATGCGCACCAAGGCCTGCCAATGGGCCTCGCCATATTTGGCCTCGTGCCAGCTGCGATAGGTGAGGCTGGGGATGTCGAGATCGGGGCCGGTCAGTTCCTTGGGGCTGCGCAGATTGGGCATGCGGGCATAGGTGGTCCAGGGCCCCTCGCGGCCCTCAGGCGCCGCATCAACCACAAGCACATTCGTCACCGCCGAGCGCGTCAGCCCGAAGGCTGCGGCAATGCCGGATTGGCCGGCGCCCACCACGAGCACGTCGAGCGCGCGTTTGCCATCGGGACCAAGACGCTCCGGAAGCCAAGCTTGGTTCGGATGAGCGATCGCGTCGAGGTCGCGAGCGATGCGGGCTTCCAACGCGGCAAGGCTATCAGTGTCTTCTCGGCTGTTAGTGTATTCTAGGCTGATATTCATGGGCCTTATCTCTGACGAGGCGGGTTCCGCCTCAATTATAGTCGTCACATCCTGGAGTGCGGTCACATCCTGCCCTCTCGGACGTGAGGGTGCCACAGGTCATATCGACGCAAAGCTTGGGCCAAACGCTAACGGCGAAGGCCCGGCGTCTCGACGGGGAGACCACGGGCGCGGTCGGCAAGAAAAAGCTCAAGTGCGAGATATTCGGGCGAGCCATAAGAAAACTGGGTCGCGCGCACGCCGAGCGAACAGGCACGGAGCCTGCGATGCAGCGAGCCCATGCCGTTCCATTCCAGCCGATAGGCCGGATAACCCGTGCCCAACCCGTTGGAAATCACGTCCCCGCGCAGGCGAAGGCCGGCATTCTCGTCGTGGCATTGGGCGCAGGAGAGGTTCAACTGGCCTTGTCGGGTGGTGTAAAGGCGACGCCCCTCGGCAAGAACCGCTGCGGCGGCTGGGCCATCCGTTGCAACCGACACCGGCAGCCCGCGTGAACGCGCGGCGACGGCCGCCGTCAGCGACAAAAGCCATTCGCTCTCATAACCGAAGGCGGGGGCTTGCTGATTGTCGGCGCGGCAGCGTTCGATGCGACCTTCGAGATTGATGACCTCACCCGTCGGCGTCACTTGCGGATAGCGGGCGGACACCCCGCGCATGGTAGCGATATCGCCATGGCACCCCTGGCAGGAGGGCTTGCCCGAGGCTGGCGCGCGGCTCCACATCGTCTCGCCCTGCTCGACCCAAAGCCAGCCCGGATGGCGGGAGGGGTCGTCTTGCTGAGCCCGCAGATCAAACGACAAAAACTCGCGGGAGGCCCGGATGTCGCTGGCTTCAGCAGCGCCCGCCGCACAAACGAGCAGAAGGGCCGCGATGCGTCTCATGTCACCGTCAGCATGGCGCTGCGTTGATAGACGGCGCCACCGTCCTCGACCCATTCAAAGGTGATCTCACCGGTTTCAACGGCCGTGGTCGTAAAGGCGATATAGGGATTGGCGGCAATGCCGGTGGAGAGGTCCATGTGGAACACCTCTTCGCCGGCATAGCGGACGCGGAAGGTATGCAGGATCTGGCGGCGAACGGAGACCGCGCCCTGGGCGTCGATGCCGCGTTCCATGGGATGGCGAACGAGCAGGCGGATCTCGATGATCTCGCCCTTCTTGGCGGTCTCCGGCATGGTGATGCGGGCGGCAATGGTTGCCATGGTCAGCCTCCATCCACGCAGGCGCCGAGGATCACGATCATCTCCCGCTGAGCACGCAAGAGTTCACCCCGGCTCGTCTCGGCGATCACCACGATCTCCTGGGTGGTCGCAAGCCGCATGCGGGTTGAGACCTCCGCCCGACCGGCGCGGGGGGTGAGATGAAAGGTCGCTACGCGCGGAAAGGGGTTCTTCTCGGCCAGAATGTGGACGCGGCGAACGTGGTCTTCTGCCGTCATCGGGCTTGCGACGGTGACGGTGATATCGACCGAATTGCCGTTCTCGGAGAGCTGCGGCATCACGATCTCAACGCCTGCGGCCTTGGGGGTGCGGCCGCTCAAGATCGCGCGCTCGGCCTGCTCAAAGCTCTCGTCAGAGGACGCCTGGGCATGGGCGGTTTTCACGCCTGTTGCCAGAAGCGCCACACCAAGCGAAGCGCCACCGACGAGATCGCGCCGGGAGGGTCCTCTTGTTCGTGCCATGGCGGTCACTCCTTCAAGCCTGACAGATAGGCCACGACATCCTCAATGTCCTGCGCGCTTAACACGGGGCGCCCAGCAAAGCGGGCGTCCACATGGGTGAGGCCGGTCGTGCGATAGTAAGCCGGCATCACCGCCTTGGGGTTGATCCTTGTGGGATCGATCAGTCGCGCCCGGATTTGCCCGGGCGTCAGCCGCAATCCGACCCCTGCCAAGGGCGGCCCAACCTCACCTTGAAACCGCTCCCGAGGGTCGGGAATGGTGTGGCAGATCAGGCAATTGCCGGTTTCTCGATTGGTGACGACCGCCGCGCCGCGCCGGGCGTCACCCTCAAGACCCCCGAGCGGCACTTCCACAGCGTCGCCCTTGATCTCGAAGGGCGCGAGGCCCTGCGCATTCGCCCCTTGGACAAGGGCGAGCACGACAAGGCCCGCGCTCAAGACGCAGCGCATCACGCGCGGCGCAGGTCTTGGTTCTTCAGCGGCACGTGGCGAATGCGCTTGCCCGTTGCGGCAAAGATCGCGTTCAAGACGGCGGGTGCCGCCACCATGATGGTCGGCTCGCCGACACCACCCCAGAAGCCGCCCGAAGGCATGACGATGGTTTCGACCGGCGGCATCTCATCGATGCGCAGCACATTGTAGCTGTCGAAATTCGTCTGCTCGATGGCGCCATCCTTCACGGTGCATTCGCCGTAAAGCAGGGCCGAAAGGCCGTAGGAGAACGAACCCTCCACCTGCATTTGGATCTGCTGCGGATTAACGGCCACGCCGCAATCGGTCGCCGCCACGATGCGGTGGATCTTCAAGCGGCCGGAGGCATCGACAGACACTTCCGCGGCGGCAGCCACATAGCTGCCGAAGCCCATCTGCTGCGCGATGCCGCGGAACACGCCGGCGGGCGCGGGCTTATCCCAGCCGATCTTCTCCGCCACAGCGTTCAGAACGGCGAGATGCTTCGGGCTATTGCCCATCAGCTTGCGCCGGAACGCGAGGGGATCTTGGCCGGCCGCATGGGCAAGCTCGTCCAAGAAGCACTCGAGATAGATGGCGTTCTGGTTGTGGTTCACGCCCCGCCAGAAGTGCGGCGGCACATGCGGGTTGCGCATGGCGTGGTCGATCAGGAGGTTCGGGATCGTATAGCCGATCGCGCCTTCAGCACCTGAGGGGTTGAGACCCTGGAAGGTGACGGGGTCGCGACCACCCTGTAGCGCGGAGGGGAAGACATAGGCCAGGATCGACTGCCCGGAGATGCGCATGTGCATCCCCTGGATATTGCCCTGCGCATCAAGCCCC
>JBAWYY010000318.1:0-3871 GCA_037143285.1 Alphaproteobacteria bacterium
CGCGGGGCCGCGCGCAAGGGGCGGTCCGTTATGCCGCGCGCAGCCAACGTCGGGGATCATGGGCGCGCTCGACCCTCGTGCCATCAAGGGCCGCTACGAGATCGGCGACCGCTGCAATGGAATGGATCGTGCGGAACTCGTCCACATGGGGCAAAAGCGCGCGAATGCCGCTGGCTTTGGCCTCAAAACCATCGAAGCGCAGCAGCGGATTAAGCCAGATGAGCCGGCGGCAGGATCGGTGCAAACGGTCCGCCTCGCGGGCCAGATCACCGGTGCCATCGCGCTCAAGGCCGTCGGTCACCAAGAGCACCACGGCGCCACCTGACAACACGCGGCGCGACCACTGCTTGTTGAAACTGGCGATCGAGGGCGCAATGCGCGTTCCGCCCGCCCAGTCCTGCACAGCGCCCGAACAGGCGGCGAGCGCTTCGTCGGGGTCTTTCGCGCGCAACATCCGCGTCACATTGCTGAGCCTTGTACCGAAAACGAAGGCCGAGACGTGCCGGCGCTTTTCCATCAGCGCGTGAATGAAATGGAGCATCACGCGGGTATATTGGCTCATGGAGCCGGAGATATCGCAGAGCACCACGAGGGGCGGATGCTTCTCCTTTGGCCCCCGGCGCGCGAGATCGATGAGGTCACCGCCGCCCGCGATGGATTGGCGTAAGGTCCGGCGAAGGTCGATGCGATGGCCGCGCGGGTCCGGCGCAAGCCTGCGGGTCGGCACGGCATCATCGGGAAGTACAAGGGCGGCCACCCGGCGCTTGGCTTCCGCGATCTCGGCCGCACTCATCTGCGCGAAATCCTTGCGCTGGAGCACTTCGAGGTCCGACACCGTGAAGCGGGCGTCGACCTCGACTTCCGGCCGTTCCACTTCTGTCGGCGTTTGGTTCTTGAAAAAAGCTTCCTGTAAGCGCAGCGACACCGGGTCTGGCGCAGACGGCGGCGCATAGGCGACCGGCAGCAGCATGGACATGAGCTTTTCCATGAGATGCCGGCGCTTCCAAAAGATGTGGAAGCCCTGGTCGAAAATGATCGCGTGCTCGTGCTTTTTCACAAACACCGCATGCAAAGTCCAATAGAAGTCCTCGCGCGAGCCGATGCCTGCGGCTTCCACCGCTTGGATCGCATCGAGCACGGCACCGGGCCCTACCGGCAGACCGGCGACGCGCAGCGCACGGGCGAAATGGGCGATGTTATCGGCGAGCGCGCCGCTCACCGCCCTGCCCTCACCTCGTCCAAAATCGCCTTGGCGTCGGAGCCCTGCATCTTGGCGATATCGTCCTGGTACTTCAGGAGCACGCCGAGCGTATCCGCCACGCCCTGGGGGTCGAGGGCAACCGCGTCCAATTCGGTCAAGGCGGTCGCCCAGTCGATGGTCTCGGCAACGCCCGGCACCTTGAACAGGTCCATTTTGCGCAGCCGTTGAACGAAGGCGACGATCTCTTTCGACAGCCGCTCCGGCGCCTTCGGGGCCTTGGCCCGGAGGATCGCGAGTTCACGCGCGGCATCGGGATAATCGACCCAGTGATAGAGACAACGGCGCTTCAGGGCGTCGTGGATCTCGCGGGTGCGGTTCGATGTTACGATCACGATGGGCGGCGCCGGCGCCTTGATCGTGCCGAGTTCCGGCACGCTCACCTGGAAGTCGGAGAGCACTTCCAGGAGGAAAGCCTCGAATGCCTCGTCGGTGCGGTCCAATTCGTCGATCAGGAGGATCGGCGCCCCGCGCGGATCAGGCTCAAGGGCCTGCAAGAGCGGACGTTTCACCAGATAGCGCTCGGTATAGATGCCGGCTGCGAGCCGGTCACGATCCACCTCGCCGCCAGCTTCCGCCAGCCGGATGGCGACCATCTGGGCCGCATAGTTCCACTCATAAACGGCGGCCGCGACATCAAGGCCTTCGTAGCACTGCAGCCGAATGAGATTGCGGCCGAGCGTCGCCGCGAGGACCTTGGCGATCTCGGTTTTGCCGACGCCAGCTTCGCCCTCAAGGAGCAGCGGGCGGCCCATGCGCAGTGCCAGAAACAGGACTGTGGAGAGCGAACGGTCGGCGAGATAGCCGCCGCGCTTCAGGAGCGCCTGGGTCTCGTCGATGGAGGTGGGAAGAAGAGATGCGGTCATGCTCTCGACATATCGCAGAGCGCATATGAATGCACGCCCCCCGCAACGCCGACCCGCTAGGCTTGCGTGAGGGGCGTGGACGACAAAAGATGACCCCGATAGCGCCGCGTCATTCCCCGGGAGGAACCATCATGAATGCCAGCGAGACCGCCCACGCCTTCACCGCGCTGTTGAAATCCGGCCAGCACATAGAGGCCGGAGACCAGTTCAATGCCGAGGATATCGTCAGCTACGAGGCCATGGGTCCGATGCAGGTCTGCAAGGGCCGCGCCGCCGTCAAGGCCAAGGGCGACTGGTGGTATGCCAATCACGAGATCCATTCGGCAACCACGACAGGGCCTTACGTCAATGGCGACCAGTTCGTCGTGGAATTTGAAATGGACGTGACCATGAAAACCACGAGCCAGCGCATTCAAATGCGCGAGATCGGGCTCTACACCGTCCGCGACGGCAAGATCGCCGAGGAGCGCTTCTTCTACGCTGAAGGCTGAGCCGGCCCCGGGCCAAATTTCGACCCGGGCCTTTAGCCTGACGCGCTTATCGCGTCAGGCGGAGTTTCGACAGATTGCCGGCGATGGCATCGAAGGCGGCGCGCAGCTGAGCCGGTGACGTCACCCGGTAGAAGTAGTGGTCGGGCGAGGTCGCGCAGTTGCGGAAGAGCGTCGCAATGTTCGAGGGCATCGAGTTCGTGGCGTCATAGAGCACCGTGTAGATCTCGACGTCCTTCTCTTTGACATTGCGGCACAATTCGGCGAGCCGGGTATTCATGACATTGGTCATCTGTTCCGGATCATCCGTACCCAGCCGCTTCATGAACCCATAGCCTACCGCCGTATAGTCGGTCTTCTGGGTCTGGCCCGACTGCGGCACGAATTCATTGTAGCCATCGGTCATCAGCACGATGACCTTCTTATTCGAGGGGTCATAGGGCTCGGCATTGCCGAAGGGACCAAGCGGCGACAAGGTGCGCCAGGCCCAGGCGAGCCCTTCCACCGAGTTGGTACCACCACCGCCATAGACACGAAGGGCGGCAATGGCTGAATCGATGGTGGACGCGGTGTTGGTCAGCGGCACGATCGGATCGGGGCAGCCGGCATTGGGACCCTGCTGAATGAAGGCGGTGTCATTGATATTGTCCGGACGATAGGAATATTTCCAGACATAGCCCAGAGCGAGCCTGTTGCTGCGGCGCAGCCAGTTCGGCGTATAGGCGGGCGCCCAGTCCGTATAATATTTGTTGCGGACATTGCTCGAGTTGTCCCGCTCGTCCGGCCAGAAATAGGGCACGAAATAGCTGTCGGGATTGCCCGAACTCGGCGGTGTCTCGCGCACGTCCAAGGGATAGGGACGCGCCTCCACGCAGCCGCGCCAGGGCACGCCCATGGCCCGGAACAGCGAGAAGTGGTTCACCTTCGACGGCGTCTTGATGTTGCAGTTCCGGCTCATCGAATGGATGTTGCCGTAGGGGAAGTTCGGATTGCCGTCGTCATCGTCAGCGCGAGCGCTGCGCGGTCCGAGAACCGACACGGCCTGGTCGACCGCTGCCACCACCTGCTCGCCGAATGAGGGCGGGGCCGGCGGCGCAATGGCGATGCCACGCGAACGGCTGAGATCGATATCGCGGTCATCGATCATCAAGTCGGCGTATTGCGGCTGGTCCGGGAGCCCCAGGCTCGGATCGAGCGAGGCGCAGCCACCGAGATCGCGCGAACAGGGCGGCGGCGGGGGTGGCGGCGGCGGGGGCGGT
>JBAWYY010000319.1:0-3871 GCA_037143285.1 Alphaproteobacteria bacterium
CGGGTCAAAGCGCTGATCGACGGCGCACCGGTTGAGTTCCACGACATCGCGATGGATTTGGCGCCGCTGCCGGCCTTCAATCGCCAAGTCTATGCCATCACCTCAGCGATAAAGCCGGGGGAGACGCTCACCTATGGCGACGTGGCGAAACGCCTCGGTGACGCCAACGCCGCCCGTGCGGTTGGTCGCGCACTCGGCGAAAACCCCTTCCCCATTCTTATCCCCTGCCACCGTGTGCTTGCCGCTGGTGGGCGAGCGGGTGGGTTCAGTGCGCCGGGCGGCATCGAGACCAAGATGGCGCTTCTGTCCATCGAACGGGCGCGCACCAGTGCGATCCCCGGTCTCTTCGATGATGATCCAGCCTTCAGGCTGGCGGCAAAACCTACGCGCCGTTAGCTCAGCGCCGATCCGTCGCTTTGTATCTCGCTGTGACCTCGCCTATATCGAGCGGACAACGCTCGGATGCCCCATGACCGATACGCTCACCATCGACGATATTACCGAGGCCTTCGCCCTGATCGACGATTGGGAGGAGCGCTATCGCTATGTGATCGAGCTTGGCAAAGGCCTCACGGGCTTGCCGGCGGCTGACAAAACCGAGGCCAATCGGGTGAAGGGCTGCGCCAGCAATGTCTGGGTCGTTACCCATCGCGACCTCTCATCAGGCGAACCCGTGTTGACCTTTGAGGGCGATAGCGACGCCCATATCGTCAAAGGTCTGGTCGCCGTAACGCTCGCCTTTTATTCGGGCCGCCCGGCCGGTGAGATCGCGGACAAGGACGCCTTTGAGCTGTTCCGCAGCCTCGGCTTTGAGCAGCACCTCACCCCACAGCGCTCCAACGGTGTCCGTTCGATGATCGACCGCATCCGCCGCGATGCGCGTGAGGCGCTAGCCTAACAATAGCGAGCGATTAATCGGCGACCAGTTCGGCGAGGCTCTTGAGCACGGCCTTGGGCGGATAGCCCGGATATTCATCGGGCTGGCCGATACGATTGATCCAATAGGTCTTGAAGCCGAAATTGACGGCGCCTGCCACATCCCATCGGTTCGATGAGACGAAGGTAACGTGACCGGGATCGGTGAGCCCCAAATCGGCAAGGGCGCGTGCATAGACGCTGACATGGGGCTTGTAGCGCCGCTCCGCCTCGACGGTGACGACGTGATCGAGCACCGGCCCGATCCCTGCCGACGCGATAGCGGATGTCACCATCTCGCGGGTGCCATTCGTAAAGATCGCGGTGGTCATGCCGCGCGATTTAAGGGCACAGAGCGTTTCATGGGCGTCGGGATAGGCCGACAGCGTGCGATAGGCGTCCATCAGTGCCGCGCGCAAGGCGGGATCACTGACGCCGAATCGGGCCAAGCAGAAATCGAGCGCGCGGCCGGTGAGAACCCAAAAGTCCTCGAAGCCGCCCATCAGCGTTGTCGTCCAGGAATATTCGATCTGTTTCACCCGCCACATTTGCGAGAGCGGTTCGGCCATGGGTCCAAGGGCCGCCCCCGCGCGGGCCACCGCCGAATGCACATCGAACACGGTGCCATAGGCGTCGAAAACATAGTGGGTCGTGGTCATGGCGGCCTCTATGCAAATGGTTCTGTGTTGGACGCGCAGTATCAGGCGGTACCGGACAGAGTCATAGGCGTGATATCGCGTGGGTCCTAAGACTTGGAGGGAGCAACTAAGCCCTCAGCCCAGCACGCACCTCTTGTGCCGTTGCGGGTTCAGAGCCCGCCTGGTGCACGAGCCTGACCGCCGCCTCCACCTGCGCCACATTGCTGATGCTGGACCCAAAGGGCGCATCTTCGAGGCCGACGCGGACATGGCCTCCCCGCTCGACCGCAAATGGGATCAGCGGCGCAATATCGACACCAAGCCCTGCCACCATCCACGTCGCGCCCGGCGCTTCCTCTGCAAGTAAGCGCAAATGAGCGTCGAGCGCATAGTCGCGCGGCGGAAAACCCCAGGCGAACTGGTCGGAGAACATGAAGCGATAGAGCGGTGCGAGTAGGCCCGGAAAGCGGGCGGCCAAGGCCGCACCTGCCCGCGTGAAGCCTGGCTCATAGATCGCATAGCTCGGCGTCAGCTTTGCGGCCTCACAGAGCGCCAGCCCTTCTAGCGTATCCGCTTCCGGGTTGAGATAGACGAAGCCGGGTTCGGGCTGGCCTCCCCCGTCGCGGCGGGTGAAATTGACACTGCCGGGGTCGACAACGGTCATCTCAATGAGCCCGCGTGCGGCAAGCGCTTTGACATGGGCGAAGCGCTCGGCTGGCGTTGCGGCGACGCCTGTGAGGCCTGAACCCGCTAAGGGCAAGGTTGGATAGACAAGGGCGTCCACCTCAGCCCTGATCCCCTCGATGATGCGCGCATAGGTGTCGGCATCATCGTTCTGGCGGCCTGTTGCCTCGTCATAGGCGTGGCAATGGATGATGGCAGCGCCGGCACGCGCCGCTGCAATGCCTTCGCGAATGATATCGGCGACGGCAATGGGGGCATGGGGCTGGCGCCCCTTACCCCAGGGGCCGTTCAGCGCGACTTCGATCCAGGTCGACAAGGTTGTCTCCGCGTCATCGTTGGGATCACGCAAATTCATGACACGAAGCCTCCGAGCCGCGATAGTCTCAATTCGATTTGCTGACATCCGGAGTGCCCCATGCCCGAGCTCTCAAAGACCTGGACCTATGTCGATGGCGACTGGCATCCAGGAAACCCGCCGCTCACCGGCCCGCGCAGTCACGCGTTCTGGCTGGGGTCGTCCGTGTTCGACGGCGCCCGGGTCTTCGATGGCGTCATGCCCGATATCGAGCGTCACGCCGCGCGCGTAAATCGCTCTGCCGATGCTTTGGGCTTGAAGGCGACCATGGATGTGGAGACCATCATTGGGCTCGCCCGCGATGGCGCCAAGAAATTCGACGGCAAGACGGCGCTCTATGTGAAGCCCATGTATTGGGCCGAGGACGAGGGCCCCTCCGCCATCATGCCGGACCCCGATTCGACCCGCTTTTTGCTGTGTCTCTATGAGGCGCCGATGCCGCAGCCGACCGGCTGGTCGGTGACCCAGTCGAAGTTCCGGCGGCCGACATTCGAGAATGCACCGACGGATTCAAAGGCCGGCTGTCTCTATCCGAACAATGCGCGGGCGCTGCGCGATGCCAGGGCTCGAGGCTTCGACAATTGCCTCGTGCTCGACATGCTCGGCAATGTCGCGGAGACCGCGACGTCCAATGTGTTTATGGCCAAGGACGGCGTCGTCTATACGCCTGCCGTCAATGGCACCTTCCTCAATGGCGTCACGCGCCAGCGTACGATCGCGCTTCTGGGTGAGGCCGGCATCACCGTGATGGAGCAGAGCCTCAGCTACAGCGCCTTCGCCGATGCCGATGAGATCTTCTCGACCGGCAACTATTCCAAGGTCGTTCCGATCCTCAAAATTGATGATCGCCAACTTCAGCCCGGCCCACTCGGCCGCAAGGCGCGCGAGCTCTATCTCGAATTTGCGCGAGAGGCGACGCGGTTCTGAGGCGACCTTGAGACCTTAACCGCCGACGTGGCTGCGGAAGGCCCGGAGCGAGTCAAATCGCGTGGTGCCCTCGGGGAGATCGGCCTCAATGCTGCCGTCACCATAGAGACGGAAGGTGACGCCTGCGATGACCCCTTCGCGCAACAGCGGCGGCCGCGGCGGTTCAGGCGTCATCGGAGGGTCGAAGGGATCTGCCTCCGGCACTGACGCCATTTCAAGCTGCGGCGCCGCGGGCAGGTGAGGCGCCATCTCCGGTTCGGTCAGAACGGGTTCGGGCGTACCCACCTCGATGACCTCAGGCATATTCACCGTTTCAGGCGTTGCGGGCGGACTGGTGAGGATATCACCGAGT
>JBAWYY010000320.1:0-3870 GCA_037143285.1 Alphaproteobacteria bacterium
CGAGAAACGAGACGGCGGGGCGCCGTGGGTTGCCCGCCCGCGCCGTCACAGGCGCAGTCCCATAAGCGATGAACAGATGGCCTGGTCGTCATCCTTCCCTGCGGAAGTCATGGTCACTGATCCCGTGCATTGTGGAGAGGATTGACGCCGCTGCCGAAATCGACCGCGAGCGCCCAAACCCTCGTAAATTCAAGGCTATCCGGCACTTTACACAGCGTCAATGGGCGTAAATTGCGAACCCCTGACCATAAATTATGCATGGTCGGGCGCGGTCGCGGGAAGTTTGGGCACGATGGGAGAAAAGTTGGCTTGCGGCCCTGGGCATGTGCCGTTGAACTTGCACTCAGAAGCGCCCGCCATTCACGGAGGGAATTGGCGTTGAGCAAGTCACATCCCTCAATGTTTCGATCTATGCGCAGATCATCAATCGTTTCTCGGCGCTACGCTGCGACCTCGTGTTGACGCTTTTGTTTGCGACCGATGATCTTGGTGTCACTCGTCAGGTCAGCAGCGAAGTGGCGTTATTCGATCTCATCCGCAGCGTGGAGCAAGGACCCTCTCGCGTGATCTCTTCGCAGCCCCAGCCCGCCCTATACGCTGGCGCTCCTCGGCGCTAGCCGTCGGAGCGGATATTGGCGCTGCGGACGAGACCGCCCCATTTCTCCGACTCCGCTGCCAACCATGAACCGAGTTCTGCGGGCGTCGAGCCGAGCGCCTCAACCGAGAATTCGGCGAGCCTTGCCTTCACGCTTTCCTGTCGCATCACCTGAGCGATCGCTGTGGACAGGCTGTCGATCACAGCGGGAGGCGTCGCAACGGGGGCGAAGACGCCGTTCCAGGTGGTCACCTCGAAGCCTGGCAGGCTCTCAGCAATTGGCGGCAAATCGGGAAGCAGGGGATTGCGACCAAGCGTGGTGACGGCCAGCGCTCGCACTGTACCGGCCTTCAATTGCTGAACGACGGCGGTCAGGATGTCGAACATCACGTCCAGGCGACCACCGATGAGATCGTTGAGCGCCGGGCCGGTGCCGCGATAGGGCACATGGGTCATTTTTACGCCGGTCATCTGGCAGAAAAGCTCGGCTGCGAGGTGGGCCGAGGTGCCGATACCGGCTGAACCATAGGTGATCTTGCCCGGAGCCGCCCTCGCGGCTGCAATCAGTTCGGCGGCGGAGCGCATCGCCACATGAGGGCCGACGACAAGGATGTTTGGCACGCTCGCGATGAGGCTGACGGGTGCCAGATCCTTCAGTGGATCGAAGGGCAGGTTTTTGAAGATGTGGTGGTTTGTTGAGATTGAGACTGAGGCGACCAAGAGTTCGTAGCCGTCAGGCGTCGCCTTCGCGACCTGAGTGGCGCCAATCGTGCCGCCGGCGCCGGGCTTGTTCTCGGTCACGACAGGGACGCCCAATCGCGCGCTCAAGCCCTCGCCGACGATGCGGGCGATGACGTCAGTCGAGCCTCCGGCAGGAAAGGGCACGACGAGCTTGATCGGACGTCCTGCAGGAAAACCGCTCGCCGTCGCGATCGTCGGTGCCAAGAAACTAGCCGCGCTGGCTAGAAAAAATCGCCGATCCATATGCCGGAACCCTCGTGCTGGACAGTTCTTGGCTGCCTAGCAAGACGGGTACCAAGACGGTACCTGCCGTCTTCAAGCGGGGCACGCTCAGGGTCGGAAGGTGAGGGGTTACAGATCAGGCGCCTTAAGCTGTTGCGAAGGCGAGCGCGGAGCGCGCGACACCTGCCGCGATCTCTTCTGCGACAGCCTTATCTGCCGCCGCCCGCGCCATGGTGACGCCTCCCGACAAAATCGCCAAGAGTGCCCAAGCCCGTGGCAAGCGAGCGGCCTCGGGCAGGGCCGTCAAACCTTCCGCGACGGCCTGGGCAAGCGCCTCCAACTCGACCTGATAGGCCGATTTGATGTCATCATCCGCGCGATAGACCTCGGGTGTGAGACTTTGAAGGGCACAGCTCTCGCCGAGCTCGCATTGCCAGCGATCGGACATGTAATAGCGGACGAAGGACTCGAACCAAGCGTCACCCTCTTCCACGCGTCGCCGTTCGACTGAGGCCCGAAGTTTCGCCAACCCCGCCACGGCTACTTCCTTAAAAGCAGCCTCCTTCGAGGCGAAATGGCCGTAAAACGCGCCCGACGTCACGTGGGCTTCCTTCGCGAGCCCATCGACGCCAATGCCGCCAAAGCCACGCCGCCGGAAGCCACGGCCCGCTGCATCGAGCATGCGCTGACGCGCTTCCTGCTTGTGTTCCTTACCGTACCGCATGGCCGCTCCATTTTTTAATGACGGTCGTTATTTTATAGCTTGACAGCATAACGATCGTTATCTAAATAACCATCACGGTCGTTATATAACGGTCGTGACGAAACAGCAAGCGCCTCCTTGGACTGCAGTCTTCGTCAGCACCCCAACTGGAGAGCCGCCATGTCGAAGGCCTTTGTCTATACCGAACTGCAGATATCGATCCCGTTCGCGGACTATCCCTGGAGCACTGTCAACGCGCTGATCCAACAAGAGCCCGGCTTCCGAAACAAGACCTGGCTGTCCGGCGTCAAAACGCTGTCGGCCGGCGGGTTTTACGAGTTCGACTCGATCGAGAATGCCAAGAAGTACGCCGTGAATTATTTCCCGGCGGCGGCGAAGCGGCGCGGCGTTGCCCAAACCACCCGCGTGTTTAACGGCGACGTGGTTGAGGAGGCGAGCCGCTATCTCAACTCAGCCCATTTCGGCGGCACGGTCACGCAAAAGCCCGGCGCATTCGTCTATACCGAGGCGCAGGTGTCGGCGCCCTTCGATCAAGCGCCGTGGCGCCAGATGAACCCGATTTTGAAGGCGCAGCCGGGCCTCCTGCACAAGACGTGGCTCAGCGGCGTTAACACCAATTCTGTCGGCGGCTTTTACGCCTTCGATACGATCGAGAACGCCACACGCTTCGTTACCGACTACTTCCCGACCGAAACCGCAGCACTCGACGTCGCCTATACGACGCGCTTGTTCGACGCCTCGGTCGTCGAAGAGGCAAGCCGCGCGATACATTCGCCCTTCTTCATCTGATCCGAAATTGCCCAGCCCTTTCATAGAGCTGGCGATACCTGACGCATGCGCCCTCTGACGCGGCGCCGGTTCTTACAGGGGCGGGGCCTCAAAGCTCCCCGCGACGGCTCCGCCCCTCATTCCCCCCCCCCAAACAACAGGAGATACCAATGCCCATCACCGTTTTCGCCACTGAAGGCGTTTTGCCTGCCGCCGCCGAACAGCAAGTGTTCTGCGACATCACTGACGCCTTCCTCAGCTTGCATAACCTGTCGGGAAACAAGTTCCTGACGCCGAATGTCATCGGCGAAGTGACTATCATCCCGAAGGGTCGCTCTTTCGCAGGCGGCAAGCCGGACAACATCGTTGTTGTCGAATTGAAGGTGCCGTCCTTCGTGCTGAATTCGCCCGAGCAGAAGCAAGGCTTCGTCGCTCAAGCGACCGATATCGTGTTCAAGGCCGCAGGAGGCCGCCACCCGAGGAACCGCATCTACGTCAACATGGTCTATGCCGTGGACGGGCTGTGGGGCATCGAGGGCCAAGCCTATACCAACGCCCAGTTGGGTGAAGCCGTCGCTAAGGGCTGACGCCTTCACGTTGCGAAACGGCGGCCGCCTCGGTGGCCGCCGGCACCCCATCCATCCACACAGAGGATATCCCCATGTCCGACCCAAACTCAAATTCCGACCTTACCCGGCGGGACCTAATTGTCGTCGCGCTTGCGGCAGCGTCTGTTGCTGCCAGCGGCACTGCGCCGGGCGCCAACGCTAAGCCTGAGAAAGATGCCGGCGACACGTCGAAGGCCCTGCCATTTCAGCTC
>JBAWYY010000321.1:0-3870 GCA_037143285.1 Alphaproteobacteria bacterium
CCCCAGCCGACAAGCCCGACCCAGAACAAGACGGCGAGCATGATGTCGGGCCGCAGCGTCTGTTGCGCGATCATCAGGGCATAGCCGAGGCCTTGCGGATTGGCGGCGATCTCCACTGTCACGGCCACCACGAGGGCAAAGCCGGCAGCGAGCCTGATCGCGACGAAAATGCGCGGTAAAGCCGCTGGCAAAACGATCTTGGTGAGCCTCGCCGCCGGCGACAAACCGATCACGCGAGCGACTTCCAACAGGCGTGGTTCGATTTGAGAGGCTGCGGCTTGGGCAAGGATCAGGCAGGGCCAGAAGGTCGCAAAGGCGACAATCGCGACCGTCATGCCATAGCCAAAACCGAAGACGAGCATGGCGAGCGGAATGAGGGCAACCGAGGGGATCGGCCGGAACAATTCCACCGAAGGAGCCGCGATGGTGGTGGCGGCCCGCGACAGGCCAATCATGAAGCCAAGCGTCAGGCCGAGCCCTGCCCCAAGCGCCAGACCACCAAGCGAGGAGATGAGCGTTTGAACGGTCGCAAGCGCGAGCGATCCGTCGCTGACCACTTCGACAAAGGCAACGGCGGCGGCGGATGGCGGCGCGAGGCTTTCGCTCGAAGCCCCCGGCCCACGAAACCAAGCTTCCATGGCCCCCAGTGCCACAGCGGGGAGCACGAAGGCCTTCACCCGGCTCACCGATGCGCCTCATGCATCATGGCATAGAGATCGCGGCGCAACCGCAGAAAGTCCGGATGTTCGCGCGTTGAGAGCTGATTGCGCGGACGGGCAAGTGGCACATCGACAATGCGGGCGACGTGACCGGGATTAGGTAAAAGGGCGACTACGCGATCGCCGAGATAAAGCGCCTCTTCGAGGTCATGGGTCACGAAGAAGACGGTCGTTCCCCGCTCCGCCGCAATGACCTGGATCTCATCCTGCAATTGCTGGCGGGTCATGGCGTCAAGGGCGCCGAAGGGCTCGTCCATCAGCAGAATTCGCGGCTCCTGGGCAAGGCAGCGCGCGATTTGAAGGCGCTGCTGCATGCCGCCGGACAGTTCGCCAGGAAATTTCGCCGCGTGATCGCCAAGGCCGACCTTGGTCAGAAGCCGCGCGACGATATCGCCACGCTCCCCCTTCGGCGTGCCGGCGGCCTCGAGAGCGAGCGCCACATTGCCGGCGGCATCGCGCCAGGGCAGAAGCGCCCGGCCATAATCCTGGAAAACGACGGCGATGTCGCGGGAGGGCCCGACCGCCGGGCGGCCGAAGAGATCAGCCGCACCGCTTTTGGGTGAAACCAGCCCCGCGATAACGCGAAGCAAGGTCGTCTTGCCGCATCCCGACGGCCCCATGACAGACACAAACTCGCCGGGTGCGATGTCAAGCGTCACCCGGTCGAGGATCACCTTTCCGCCCAGTTCGACGGTGAGATCGCGAAAGGCGATGGCCGCAGGCGAGGTCACCGGTCGAAGGGGTGCGTTCACGTGGTCGGCCAAACGATCCGGGCGGCATCAGGCGGCGCGCCGCGCAACATGTCCTGGCCCTTCATCACATCGACCCAGAAGGCAAAATCGGCAGGCGTGATCTGCGGCTTCTGAAAAGTGATGATGGCGGTCCGAATGATCTCGGGCGGCAAACGGATATATTTGGCCAGGTGCTCGCGGGCCTTCGCATCGTTCGCCCGCATGAAGGCCATGCCCTCGGCAAGACCACCACGGAAGGCAGCGATGGCCGGACCATTGCGTGTCGCCCACGCCCGCGTGGTCGCATAGGGGATCGAGGGGATGCCATCGGGCAGATCGTTCAGAATATTCGAGACGACGCGGCCGATATTGCCGGAAACGATCCGCTCCATGATCGGGGAACCCGTCACAACGGCATCGATCGACCCACCACGCAGAATATCCGGCATTTGGATGAAGGGCGTCTCGACGAAATTGACCTTCCGCCAATCGGCCCCGCCAACCTGCATCCATTGCCGGAAGAGCACATGCAGGAAAGCGCCGAGGCCGGGGACGCCGACGCGGCGCCCTTCGAAGGATTTCGCGTCCGTGATGCCGGCACCGGTGCGCTCGACAACGCCCGTGTTCACAACCGCCCGGGAGGAGAAGGAACCGCCGGCAATCGCCACGAGGTCGAGACCGCCATCATTGGCCTGCAAGAGGACCGGCGCTGTTGGGCCCCCGAGCTGCACGGAATCCGATTGGAGCGCTGCCCGGATATTCGAGTTCAACGTGATCAGCTGAAAATTCACCTCCAACCCACGGGCACGAAAGAACCCCTCCTCTTGCGCGCAAAAGGCGCCGAGGAAGTCCGAGACGGCGGTGTAGCCAAGCGACACGCGGGTTGGCGTCTGGGTCAAGGCGGGGTGGGCGAGAAGCGGCGAAAGGCCAAGGCCGAGGGCAACAGCCCGGCGGGTCGTGGACGTCATGGGCATATCCTCCAAGAGAACATTTTTTCGTTCGTCATCCGCGATGAGGAACGGTTCTTCTTGAGGAGAGACTGCCGCAAGGCACCCGCCTTTGGCAAGGCGCGAGGCCGCGCCCACCATTGTAATCTTACAACCGTATCGAAGCGGTTTTAGGGATGAAATCGAGGGATTGGGACCAAAAATGGGCCATTGCCGAAGGATCGAGTGGCTCAATCCACGGGCGAGAGCACAGGACTACCGTTGCGTCTCACACATGCGCGACCCTGAGGCCGCGCATGTCGTCTCGTGGTTTTATCGAGAGGCCGAGATCACGCCACTTGGCGCGCTGAGTCTCGCACGACCCGCGTGGCGATCTCGATATCCGACACCGATTTCGCAATCCCGGTCATGCTGCTGGAAATCGCATCCACGCCCTCCGCGGCCACCCGCATGTTCTCGCTCATTTCGGCGGTCACTGCTGACTGCTCCTCAACCGCAGAAGCGATGACGGTGGAGATCTCGTTGATCGCCGTGATGGTCTCAGTGATCGCGCTGATCGCTGTGACGGCATCGCCCGTTGAATGCTGCACCGAATTGATCTGGTTGCGGATCTCATCGGTCGCTTTAGCGGTTTGAGTGGCAAGGCTCTTCACCTCGGAAGCGACGACCGAAAAGCCCTTGCCTGCTTCGCCGGCACGCGCAGCTTCGATGGTCGCATTGAGGGCCAAGAGATTGGTCTGACCCGCGATATTGTTGATCAGCTGAACGACGTCGCCAATGCGCTGTGCAGCCGTCGACAGGCCCGAGACGATATCGGTGGTCTTGTGAGCTTCGTCGACCGCACGAGAGGCGATCATGCGAGCTTGGGACAACTGCCGCGAAATCTCGCCAACCGTGGTGGAGAGTTCCTCAGCGCCTGCCGCCACCGATTGCACATTGCTGGAGGTTTGGACCGAGGCCGCAGCAACCGCGGTTGCTTCGCGGTTTGATTGGCCGACAGCATTGTCGATCTGAGCAATGGACTGGATGACCTTTTCGATCTCATTGACCTGTGCGGTGATGTCGGCTGCCACCTTGATGACGCCCGTCACACGACCAGACGCGTCGAGGATCGGATTGTAGGACGCCTGGATCCACACGACGCGGCCGCCTTTGCCGATGCGTCGGAACTTCGTGCTCGAAAACGCGCCGGCGCGCAGGCTCTCCCAGAACTGTCGATAGGCGGCGCTGTCACGCTCTTCTACCGGCATGAACATCGAATGATGCTTGCCTTTGACCTCAGCGAGTTCATAGCCCATTGCGGCCAAGAAATTGGGGTTCGCGTCACGGATCGTCCCGTCGGGAGCGAACTCGATCATGGCCTGCGAACGGCCAATGGCGGCGAATTTGGCGGCGGTGTCGTTGCGGCTGAATATGTTCATTTGTTCTTCTCAGCATTGGTTATCATTGACAATATTGAGACTGAGACCGGGC
>JBAWYY010000322.1:0-3866 GCA_037143285.1 Alphaproteobacteria bacterium
ATCACCCGCAACGACAGCCCTGATCTCAATTTCGACCGGTCGATCAATCCCTATCGCGGCTGTGAGCACGGATGTTCCTACTGTTTCGCAAGGCCCAGCCACGCCTATATGGGCCTGTCGCCCGGCCTTGATTTCGAGACCAAGCTCTTCGTGAAACCCAATGCGGCCGAACTCCTGGACAAGGAATTGGCCGAGAAGGGCTATCAACCGAAGACCATTGCGATTGGCACCAACACCGATCCCTATCAGCCCATTGAGAAGCGCCTGCAGGTGACCCGGCGCGTGCTCGAGGTCTTGGAACGGACCAACCATCCCGTCGGCATTGTCACCAAGAACCATATGGTGACCCGCGACATCGATATCCTCGCGCGCATGGCCGAGAAGGGATTGGCGAAGGTCGCGATATCCGTCACCACGCTCGATCGGGGGCTTGCCCGGGTGATGGAACCGCGAGCGTCCTCACCCCCCAAACGCCTTGAAGCGATCAAGCTGTTGAGCGAGGCGGGCATCCCCGTATCGGTCCTCGTTGCGCCGATCATTCCTGCGATCAATGACGCGGAGATCGAACGCATTCTCGACTCCGCCCATTTCATGGGGGCGCGCGAGGCAGGCTATGTGCTGCTGCGCCTCCCCCTTGAGATCCGCGACATCTTCCGCGAATGGCTGGTTGCCCATCGTCCCGACGCTGCTCGTCGGGTGCTCTCGCTGATCCAGGATACGCGCGGCGGCAAGGATTATGATGCGACCTTCGGCCTGCGGCAGAAAGGGCAAGGCCCCTATGCCTGGATGATCGGGCGCCGTTTCGAGCAAGCAGCGGCCAAGCTCGGCTTCGGCAAGAGGCACCTCAAACTGCGCACTGACCTCTTCGTCGCGCCGCGCCCGAAGGTGCCCCACGCGGAACAGCTGAGCCTTCTCTAAGCGCCGAAACCCGAATCCCCGCATGAAGAACTTGAATCATTTTCGAGGGACGATTGCCCCTTGAATCACGATCTGAACTATAGGTCTCAAATCTCTGTTTTCATTGAATTTTCTTAAGCCGTTTGAATCAGATCATAAGCGTCCTCTTGCCTCGCTTCTTGCTTTCAGCGAGACAGGCTGATGGCATTGTCCGCACCCAGTTTCGACATTGAAGCAAGCGCGATCCGTCGCGGCTTTTCGCCTGTCGCCGGCGTTGATGAGGCAGGCCGCGGACCGCTCGCAGGACCCGTCGTGGCCGCAGCTGTCATCCTCGATCCCCAGGCTATTCCTAGAGGACTCGCTGATTCAAAACTGCTGACTGAGGCCGCCCGCGAAGAAGCTTTTGCGGCAATTGTGGCGAGTGCAAAGGCCCTTGCCATTGCCTCCGCCTCACCCGCCCGCATCGATCAAACCGACATCCGGAAAGCGACCCTTCACGCCATGAGCGCTGCGGTCGCAGGTCTTGCCGTGCCGGCCCGACATGTCCTTGTGGACGGGCGCGACCTCCCCGGCCTGCCGCTCGGCGTCACAGGTGAAGCCATCATTGATGGCGATGCGCTGGTGCTCTCCATTGCCGCCGCCTCGATCCTCGCCAAGGTCCATCGCGACCGGCTGATGCGCCGGCTCGCCATCGCTCATCCTGGCTATGGCTTCGAGGTTCACAAAGGTTACGGCACGCGCGACCACCGGGCGGCTATCGCAAGACTTGGCCCCAGCCCGCACCACCGCATGACCTTTGGGTCGCTCAAGGCCTATCGGGCGGACAGCGCCTAGCGTTTGGTACCGCCGGTCCCATGATCATCCAGGATCGACCGGATCGTGAGGAAGTCGCGCCATGCTTGGCGTTTCGCAATCGGCGAGCGCAAGAGGTAAGCGGGGTGCAAGGTCGCAAGTGCCGGGATCTCGCGCGCGCCCACCCGATAGGTCACCACGCGCCCACGGGCCCGCATGATGCCGTCCTTGATGCCGAGCAAAGTCTGCATGGCCGGTGACCCCAGGCACACCAAAAGCTTCGGCTGAGCGAGTTCAATTTGGCGGGTGATGAAGGGCAGACAAATCGCGATCTCTTGCGGGGTCGGGGTGCGATTGCCCGGCGGGCGCCAGGGGATAACATTCGCGATATAGGCGCCTGACCGATCAAGGCCGATGGCGCCCATCATCCGGTCAAGCAATTGGCCAGAGCGCCCGACAAAGGGCTTGCCCTCCAGGTCCTCCTCCCGCCCAGGTGCTTCACCGACAAACATGATCGGCGCCCCGCGCGTGCCATCCTCGAATACGGTGCGGCTGGCAGTGGCCTTCAGCGCGCAACCATCGAAGCTTTCGACCAGCCGTAAGAGTGCGTCCAAGTCCTGGGCGGAGCTCGCCGCCTCGCGCGCAGCACTCAAGGCCGCTTCCGGTGCAGGCGGCGCGCCCACTGCGGTGATTGCGGCAGGACGCTGGGGACTGCCGACACCTTCTTGACCGCGTATCACCACGCCGGAGGCTGCGCTCACCTGGTCAGCACTGCGGCGGACAGGTTGGACGTCACTTTCGGCGAAGCGGTCGACCGCAATATCGCCCACGGCACAATCAATGCCGGCATCGCGATAGAAGACCAAAAGCGCTTCCAGAGCGTCGGGGGAAAGGGCTGCGACCATGGTCCCCTTATAACGCGAAAACCGGAGCGCTGCGACCCGCTCCGGTTTCCGTTCGCGCCCGGGAGTGTGACGTCCGGCGCGGGTCTCGCCTGGCTCGGCGGGAGGTGATGGGTGTCAGCGGCGGGGCTGCGACACCAAGAGGGGGCTGGATCCGCCGCCGTTCAGCGACACCCAGCGATTAGGATCAGACTGGGACTGGCGCTTCACAAAGCGATAGCCGGTTTCGTTCCACAGCTTCACTTCGTTCACGTGGTTGTCGAGGACATAGTCGCCCCGGTCGGTCTTGACCGTCAGCACCGCGTGGCCTTCGCCGCGAAGGTCACGGACGACCGTCACCAAGAGAGCTTCGCGCGGCCAGCCGAGCAAGATCAGCCGGCGCTTCTTTTCCAGAACGATGTCTTCGCAGTCGCCCTTCCCATTGGTCGGAAGGGTCCAATATTCCTCGACCCCATAGAGCTCTTGGTCGGAGACCTGCTCGATCTCGTTGTTAACAGCGAGATTGAGGCGCACGAGCTGGGTGAAGGCGGTCGGCGAGAGCACAACGTCTCGCGGCTGAGACGAACGTTGGCGGCACTCGGCCGGTGCAATCGAGCAAAATTGAACCCAGCCGATCGGCGCAGTTGTCGACCCGCTCTCAGGGAGCGCTGCAACCGTACGAGCAGCCTGTGCATTCGCAGGTGATGCCGAAGTGGCAAGCACTGCAACGGCGCCGAAGACAAAACCAAACGACCATAACGCAACGCGACGCATAGGAAGAACTCACCTGAACTGACCAAACTGCGCTGCGACCCGGGATCATTAATCTCTTGTTAATCCTCCTCAGGCAACTGGAGCTTTAAGGTTTGGTTAATCTCTGTGAATGAAACGTTAACAGCGCACGGGCCCGCGCCCTTGCCGTTCAGCCGCGTTGTCAGGTCGGGCGTGTCGTGCTTTACCGAATTCAGAACAGGTGATGACGCGGCGGTGCGCCGCCAGACTTTGAGGACAAGCCCATGAGCCAACACGAGGAACTCCCGGCCCGCGAAGCCATGGACTATGACGTGGTGATTGTTGGCGCAGGTCCCGCTGGCCTTTCCGCCGCGATCCGGCTGAAGCAGATCGACCCCGAGATCACCGTCGTGCTGGTCGAGAAGGGCTCTGAAGTCGGCGCCCACATTCTCTCCGGCGCCGTGATCGATCCCATCGGCCTCGACAAGCTCTTGCCGGATTGGCGCGATGACGCCGACCATCCCTTAACGACGCCCGTGACCGATGACCGGTTCTATTTCTTAG
>JBAWYY010000323.1:0-3819 GCA_037143285.1 Alphaproteobacteria bacterium
TCACCAAGCGCTCGGAGAGCGACTACGACCCGTTTGGCGCAGCGCATGCCTCAACCTCGATCTCGGCAGCCATGGGGTTTGCCGCGGCGCGCGATCTGACCGGCGACGATTTCAACGTCATCGCCGTGATCGGCGACGGATCGATGTCGGGCGGCATGGCCTATGAGGCGATGAACAATGCCGGCGCGGCCAATTCCCGCCTCATCGTCATCCTCAATGATAACGAAATGTCCATTGCCCCTCCGGTGGGCGCGATGTCCGGCTATCTCAGCCGTCTCATGTCGTCAAAGGCCTATCAGGCCATTCGCGAGCAGGGCAAGAAACTGACCCTGAAGCTCGGCCGCTCGGTTGAAGATACGGTCACTCGCGCCATGGAACATGCGCGCGGCTTCCTCACCGGCGGCACGCTGTTTGAAGAACTCGGCTTCTTCCATGTCGGCCCCATCGACGGGCACAATATGGATCAGTTGCTCGCCGTCCTTCGCAATGTGAAGGAAGCGAAAACCGGGCCGATCCTCATCCATGTGGTCACCCAGAAGGGCAAGGGCTACGCGCCGGCGGAAGCGGCTGCCGACAAATATCACGGCGTCGCGAAGTTCGATGTGGTGACCGGCAAGCAGGCCAAGGCCGTCGCCAATGCACCGGCCTACACAAAAGTCTTTGGCCAGAGCCTCGCGAAGGAAGGCCGCAAGGATCCGCGCATTGTCGGCATCACCGCCGCCATGCCCAATGGCACCGGTCTCGACATTTTCGGCCAGGAATTTCCGGGCCGCGTCTATGACGTCGGCATTGCCGAACAGCACGCGGTGACCTTCGCGGCGGGCCTTGCCGCCCAGGGCATGAAGCCGTTCTGCGCGATCTACTCCACCTTCCTGCAGCGGGGCTATGACCAAGTGATCCACGATGTGGCGCTCCAGAACCTCCCTGTCCGGTTCCCGATTGACCGCGCCGGCCTTGTGGGCGCGGACGGACCGACGCACGCGGGGGCCTTCGACCTCGCCTATCTCTGCTGCGTGCCGAATATGGTGGTGATGGCAGCGGCCGATGAAGCCGAACTGGTCCATATGGTCGCGACCGCGGCTGCCTATGACGATGGTCCCATCGCCTTCCGTTATCCCCGCGGCGAGGGCGTCGGCATCGACCTCCCGGACGAGGGCGTACCGCTCCCGATTGGGGTCGGGCGCGTGGTCCGCGAGGGCGTGCGGGTGGCGCTTCTGTCGCTCGGAACCAGACTCTCGGAATGCCTGAAGGCCGCCGATCACTTGGAATCGCAAGGCATTTTCGCAACCGTTGCCGACGCGCGCTTCGCCAAACCCATCGACGAAGCGCTGGTGTCTCGACTGGCGCGCGAGAACGAAGTGCTGATCACGGTGGAAGAGGGATCGGCCGGCGGCTTCGGCGCCTATGTCATGCAGTTCCTCACCAATGAGGGGCTGCTTGATTCAGGCTCACTTCGCTTCCGCTCGATGGTGCTCCCCGATACCTTCATCGATCATGATAGCCCTGAGAAGATGTATGCGCAGGCGGGGCTCGATGCGAAATCCATCAGCGCCAAGGTGCTGGACTTGCTCCGCCCCGCCCGTGCACCTCAGCGCAGCGAGAACAACATCAACGCGTAGCTGTAGTAGATCGGTATGCCGATCAGTAAGTTGAACGGCAGCGTGATCGCGAGCGATGAGGTCAGGTAAATGCCGGGATTGGCCTGAGGCAGGGCCGCGCGGCAGGCCGCTGGCGCGTCGATGAAGGACGCGCTGGCAGAGACCGCACCGAGCACGAAGGCGCCGCCAATCGACAGTCCGATGGACCAGCCGAGCGTCACGCCGATAATGCCCCAGATGATCGGCGACACGATACCGAAGCCGGTCATGAAGAACCCGACCTGGGCAAAGCCGCGGATCTGGCGCATGGCGGTCATGCCCATCTCCAGCAAGAACAGCATCAAGATGCCGCGGAACAGGTGCTCATAGAAGGGCGCGATCTGCTTGTATTGCGCATCCGTGATCGCCCAACCGATGAGAGTGCCGCCGGAGAGCAGCAAGATGCCGCGCCCGCGCAGGGTGTCGATGAACAGCGCTTTATAGGAGAGCGTGCCCTGTTCCTTGCCCATCGCCCAGCGCGCGATGAACAGCGACACGATCACACCCCATTCCATCAGCGCCACGACGGCGGTCAAGAAGCCCTCGGCGGGCGTATTCATCGCTCTGGCAAAGGCGAGTGACGCGAAGAACGTGGCCGATGACACCGAGCCATAATGGGCGGCAACCGCTGCGGCATTGGCAATGTCAAAGCCGCCGAGGCGCCTGAGCACCATGTAGGTCGCAACCGGAATGGCAAAAACGAGCGCCACGGTGACGACCAGCACCCAAACGAGATCGGCTGGGTTCACCTTGGCGATTTCCTGGCCGCCGGTGATGCCAATGGAGAACAGGAGGTAGATGGAGATGAGCTTGAGCACGGGCTCAGGCAGTTCGAGATCGGATTTGATCAGCCCGGCAACGCAGCCCAACACGAAGGTGAGCACGATCGGCGAGATCAGATTGGTGATGAGGAGGTCAAAACCCGGCATGTCACAGCTCCTTTGAGGAAGGTGAGCGCAGGGCTAAGCGGGGGCTTATGATTTGTGAAATTGAATGTTAAAACCGCCATGATTGACAAAACAAATGATAAGGCGCTCGTCAGCGAGGCTTCGTTGCACGTGACCATCCGAACTCGACAGAGCGGGATTCAAGGCGTGTAAAGTCCGCGTGACACGGGGAACATCCACTCCTACATTTTTCCAAGCACGAAGCGGGCGCCTGACCCGCCGTCATGAGGGATAAGCGTCCACAGCATGAAACCGGTTTTTCCTTTTTCCGCGATTTGCGGTCAGGACGAGATGAAACAGTCTCTTCTGATCGCAGCGGTTGATCCAAGCGTGGGCGGTGTTTTGATTCTCGGTGATCGCGGCACAGGCAAATCCACCGCCGTGCGCGCACTCGCCCAGCTCTTGCCGGACATGATCGTGACGGCCGGGTGCCGCTACGGCTGCGACCCCGAGGCGTCTGCCAGCACCTGCGACGGCGAATGCAAGCTGAAAGCGCCGGGTGCCAAGGTAAAGTCCGCAAAGGCGGCGGTCCCTGTGGTCGACCTGCCTCTCGGCGCCACTGAAGACCGCGTCGTCGGCTCGCTCGATCTTGAGCGGGCCCTCACCAAGGGCGAAAAGGCCTTTGAGCCCGGCCTCCTGGCCAAAGCTCATCGCGGCTTTCTCTACATCGATGAAGTCAACCTGCTCGAAGACCATCTCGTGGATCTCCTGCTCGATGTCGCGGCATCTGGCGAGAACGTGGTTGAGCGCGAGGGTTTGAGCGTCCGTCACCCCGCCCGCTTCGTTCTGATCGGGTCCGGCAATCCCGAGGAGGGCGATCTGCGCCCCCAATTGCTCGACCGCTTCGGCCTCGCCCTCGAAGTACAAACCCCGCGCGATTTGGCCGTGAGGGTCGATGTGATCCGGCGTCGCGATGCCTTTGAGCGCGATCCCGCAGGATTTGTTGCGAGCCATAAGCGCAAGGACGACGCGGTTCGCCGCCGCATCATCGGCGCGCGCAAACTCTTGGACTCCGTCGTGGTGCCTGACGAGGTGCTCACCGCCGCCGCTAAACTTTGCATGGCGCTCGGAACCGATGGTCTGCGCGGGGAATTGACGCTCATGCGCGCGGCCCGGTCTCTCGCGGCCCTTGATGGTGAGACGACCGTCACCATCGAGCATCTCAAGCGCGTATCGACCTCAACCTTGCGCCATCGTTTGCGGAGTATGTTGTGGTATTGCATGAGTCACGAAGG
>JBAWYY010000324.1:0-3811 GCA_037143285.1 Alphaproteobacteria bacterium
ATCGACGATGTCCGCGGCGATTGGGGCGCCAAGCTCTCCGAAGTGCGTGCCGCCTCCGACACCGGCTGGCGCGTGGCCGTGGTACTCGACGTCAACGGCGACATCGCCCGCATCGGGCTGCAGCCGCCGCGTGAGACTTCGGGCCAGATTTCCTCCGTGCGTCAGACCGGGATCATCACGGCGGAAGGTGCGCGCTGGACGCGTCAGCCGCTCGCCCGCGCCTTGAAGCCCGGTGACATCATCTATGTGGAGCCGGTTGCGGCCGGCACCGGTGCCAATGCCGGGGCTGATCGCCAGGGCCAGTTCCGTCTGCGCCAGATCCCGGAACTCTCTGGCGCGATTGTTGCGATGGACCCCTATACCGGTCGCGTCTTGGCAATGGTCGGCGGCTTCTCGTTTGAGCAGAGCCAGTTCAACCGCGCGACCCAGGCGCGCCGTCAGCCGGGCTCGTCCTTCAAGCCCTTCGTCTATGCGGCGGCCCTCGACAATGGCTATACGCCCTCGACCGTCGTGATGGACGCGCCCTTCGAACTCGCCCAGCCCGATGGTTCGGTTTGGCGGCCTGAAAACTATTCCGGTCGCTTCTATGGGCCGCAGACCCTGCGGTTCGGCATCGAAGTGTCGCGCAACGTCATGACCGTCCGCCTTGCCAATGATGTCGGCATGCCCTTGATCGCGGAATATGCTAAGCGCTTCGGTGTCTATGACGACATGATGCCGGTGCTCTCCATGGCGCTCGGCGCGGGTGAAACCACGCTCATGCGCATGGTCACGGCCTATTCCATGTTCGCCAATGGCGGCCGCCGCATTCGCTCCAGCCTCATCGATCGCATTCAGGACCGTCTCGGTCACACGATCTATCGCCATGACGAGCGCCAGTGCCAAGGCTGCGTTGCCGACCGGTGGCGCAATCAGGACGAGCCGATCCTGATCGACCGGCGCGAGCAGGTGCTCGACCCCATGACCGCCTATCAGATGACCTCCATGATGGAGGGCGTCATTCAGCGCGGAACGGCGCAGGTGCTGCGCGCGCTCAACAAGCCGATCGCCGGCAAGACCGGCACATCGAACGAAGAAAAGGACGCTTGGTTCGTCGGCTTCTCGCCTGACCTCGCCGTCGGCGTCTATATCGGCTTCGACACCCCGCGCCCGATGGGCCAGGGCTCGACCGGTGGCGTGTTGGCCGCGCCGATCTTCGGGGACTTCATGCGCGTCGCGCTCGCCGACAAGCCCGCTGTGCCCTTCCGCGTGCCCACCGGCATCAAGCTGATCCGCATCGATCCGCGCTCCGGCCTGCGGGCGGGTGCGGGTGGTACCGGCGCGATCCTCGAGGCGTTCAAGCCCGGCACTGCGCCGCCCGATTCCCTCCAGCTGATCAATCCCTTCAATGCGGCAGCAGCAGGGGCGTCACGCGGACCGTCAGCGGAATCCAATCGCGCGATCTCGACAGGGACCGGCGGGCTTTACTGAGCCCCGCCGCTCTTCATCGGCTCCAGACCTGCTCTTCCGTCCAGCCGAGGCCTGCGAAATCGTCCGCGCGCAGCGGCGCCTCGGCGATGGAAAAGAACTCGTCTAGCTGCGGCGGCTTGACCGAGGTCCCGCTGAGCATCGCGTGCGCCTGCCCGCGATGGTGGATCTGATGCTGGAAGAGATGCATTAAGAGCCGATCGCGCCGCTCGACCTGCACACGCCCGGTGCGATGGAAATGCGCCTCCTGGCCGAGGCTTTCGTCGGTGAGGCTCAAGCAGATCGCGAGCAATCGCTGGTCGACAGCGGCTTGAGCCGGCGCAAGATCAGTCATGGTGGCGCAGGGCTCACGATTAGCCCAGGCCTTGGGGCCGAGCGTGCCACCCTCCAACCCATCCACATAGAACCAGTCGATGATCAGGATGTGATTGAGCGTCGCGCGGAGGCTGGGGAAGAAGCCCACCCTCGGCGCCTCAAACTCGGCCTGAGAGAGGCGCGCGCAAGCCTCGTGAAGCCGATGGTTCGCCCAGGCATTGTTATGTGCCATGGCGCGCATCACCGAGACGGCGGTCGGTGCGGCGCTTGTGTTTGTCATCCCGCCACTCTCATGGCGCGGGAATATTCGCGCGCTCCACCAGGGGCTTCCAGCGGATGAAATCCGCGCGCACTTGCGCGTCAAGCGCTTCACCGACCACCTGCATGGGGGTGACGCCAAGCTCCGAGAGGCGGCGCTGCACGTCGGGCTCCTTGGTAATCGCGACGAGCTCGGCGGTGAGCCGGTCAGCCGCCTCTTTCGGAATGCCTGCCGGCGCAATGAAGACAGCAGCCCAGGTCACATCAAGGCCCGGAAAGGTCTCAGCCAGCGCCGGCACGTCGGGCGCCGCTGGATAGCGGGTCAACGAACTCACCGCGATCGCGCGGGCATTGCCGCCGCGCACCTGAGCAATCGCCGAGGAAAACTGGTCGCAGGACATATGCACATGGCCAGCGATCAGGTCCTGCATGATCTGGTTCGAGCCGCGATAGGGCACATGGGTGAGCTTTAGTCCTGTCGCCTGAACGATCAGCTCCATGCAGAGGTGCTGCGACGTGCCGAGCCCCGAGGTGCCATAGCTATATTTATTGGGGTTCGCCGCCACATGAGCGACGAATTCCGCGACATTTGTCACCGGCATGCCCGGATGGACCACCAGGATATTCGGCTGATAGCCGACCACCGCGATGGGCTTGATGTCGGCAAGCGAGTCATAGCCGAGCTTGTCGCCATAGAGATGGGGCAGGATGTTCAGCGTCCCGGCGGTGACGACACCGATATTATAGCCGTCTGCGGTGGAGCGGGTGAGCGCGCGAATACCGGTAGCGCCACCCGCACCCGCGCGGTTCTCGATCACGAAGGGCTGGCCAAGGCGCGCCTGCAAGCGGTCGGTGAAAATGCGCGCGGCCGTATCGGTATTGGAGCCGGCGACGAAGGGGACCATCACGGTGACGGCCCGGTTCGGCCAAGGCGCCTGGGCAAGGCCAGACGAAGCAAAACCAAGCGAAGCAAGACCCAGCGTCAGGCTGGCAAGGGCCGCGCACATAAGCGCTCTGCGCTCAAACAAGGGCATCATGTCCTCCCGGGACGAAGTAGGGCGGCACCATTGCGGTGCTCTGAGTTTTGGGCTCCATCAGGAGCGTTCTGGCATTGAAGGGCTTGGCGGTCTCAGGCGCAAGCCTTCATTGCGCCTCGTAATGTTCGCCCGCGCCATTGACTTGCGAGTCGCGCAGACTAGGGTGCGCGACCTTAACTTCACCCGATTTGGGGGCAGATTCCATGCGCGCGGACATTGTCGCGTCGGCCGAAGCGATCAAGGAGTCCATTGGACTCCTGAGGAGGCATCTTTGACTGGGATGTCGCAACGAAACGGCTCGCAGAACTAAACGCGCTCTCTGAAACGCCCGATCTCTGGAACGATCCGGAGAAGGCGCAAAAGGTGATGCAGGAACGCAATTCGCTCGACACCCGCATCAACGGGCTGTTGGGCCTGTCGCGTGAGCTCTCCGACAATCTCGAATTGGCCGAACTCGCGGAAGCCGAGGGCGATAGCGATACGCTGGAAGAGGTGGCGCGCTCGCTCGACACCGCGAAGAAGGACGCCGCCCGCCAGCAGCTGGAAGCGCTACTTTCCGGCGAAGCCGACGCCAACGACACCTATCTCGAGGTCCATGCCGGCGCCGGCGGCACCGATAGCAAGGACGGGGGCAACAGGCTTCTGCGCTTGTATACGCACTGGTTTGACCGGCGGAAGTTCTAGATTTAGTTGAGGGAAGAACGCCTGGGGGATGTAGCCGCAATCAAATCCGG
>JBAWYY010000325.1:0-3790 GCA_037143285.1 Alphaproteobacteria bacterium
GCTAAAGGATCAGCACCGACTGCACGCAGCGAAAGCCCGCCGTCTGCGGCAATCGTCCATTTCGTCTCTGCAGAACCTGCACCAGCACTGGCCGTCAGCTGAGAGGATGGAGGCGATGTTGTGGGCGCGGCGGCGGCCGATGTCGTATTTGACGAGGAGGCAGCTGGCACTTCTGCCGCCGAAACCCCACCGGCAGGCGTCACTTCAACACCGGAAAGGCCTGTCACCCTGAGAGTCACAACGGAACCCGCCGGAACTTTGAACGTTTCGGCATCACGGGGCGCGGGCGCCTCACCGGAGCGACGCGTCGGCAAGATGACCGGAGCTCGCCCGGTATAGGGCGGCGGAGTTACCCAGGCATCAACGCGATAGGTGATGGGAACAGGCGGTGCTCGCCAATCAAAGGCCGTCATCAGCCGTTGGCTGCGCTCGCTCCCCGCCAGAAAGTAAGCGGGTACAATGAGAAGGAGCGCCAAGGCACGGATCGCATAGCGATCCCGATGGGTCATGCGCGGGTTGGGCGTACCCGTCTTCAGCCGACCAGTGGCCGCAAGGACCCGCGCCCGATGTTCCTCCCAAAGGGCTTTGGCGAAGGGATCGCGGTCGTCGGATAGGCCATCGGCAAGCGCAGTCGCAGGCCGATGATCGGGCCCGGTATTTCGGTCGATGCGGTTCAGCGCTTCAGCATCGGTCGGCCGGCGGATCGAAAACATCGGCCAAGCCGCGAGCCCGAGCAGAACGGCCACGAAGAAGACGCCGCCCATGCGCGCCCAATAGGGCACATAGAGCCAAAATCCGAGCCAAGAGACCGCGAGCACACCGCCGGCAATGCCAAGAAAGAGCACAAGGCGGGGCCAGATTTGTTCCCAGAGGATGACGATCCGTGCCCGATCGATCGCGTGGGTAAGTTCCGGCGCTTGAGCCGCAGGTCGCTGGATCAAGTCGCCATCTCGGCCTCGCGTGTCGGTGTCGCTCACCCTGGTTCTCCGGCCCTGCGTCGCCCCGCAGTCACAAACCTAGCACGCGATGGCCTTTTGGCTACAACCCCGGCCCATCACGGATTTGCGAGGGGCAATTCGTCCACGAAAAACTGTGGTCTCTCTAGGCCTCGATCGCGCGCGCCTCTTCCGGCAGCATGATCGGAATGCCTTCGCGGATCGGATAGGCAAGCTTCGCACTCACCGAGATCAGTTCGTTGGCAGCCGAATCATAGCGCAATGGACCTTTAGTGAGCGGGCAAACCAGGATTTCAAGGAGCCGCGGATCAACGACGCCGGGGCGGGTGGGCGGCACAGTGGTCGGGGTGTCTGAGCTCATCTGAAATCTCCTGCAGGCGCCAGATCGCATGGCGCTCGCTTCACCGTCAATTCATGGCGGCCTTTGCCTCCGGCCGGTCTTTGGCTAGCGCCACTTCGGTGACGGCCACGAGGAGCGCCGCACGGGTCGCGAGGTCTGGTGCTTCAAGCAGCGCTTGCTTTTCGCGCAGGCCCCAGGGCGACATCATGCACAGCGCATTGACCAGCGCCTCTGTGGGCGCGCGGCTGATGCCGTCCCAATCAGCTTCCATCTCGTTCGCTTCAAGAAAAGCCTTAAGCGTAGACAAGAGCGTGACGCGGTCCACTGCGTCCTCGCCAACCCGCGGCGTAAAGTCGGCGGTATAGTCGACATAATCGACCTGGCAGCACCGATAAGCGGTGTTGGCATCGACCTCTTTCACGATGCGGAAGCGCGCGACACCGGTCAGGCTGATCATGTAGCGACCGTCGCCGCTTTCCGCCAATTGAGTGATGCGTCCGGCGCAGCCGATCTCGGCAAGGGCCGGTGTCTTCGAATCCTCGTCTTCCGCCGTCGGTTGAACCATACCGATGATCCGGTGACCGGCTTTGAACACGTCATCGATCATCGCGAGATAGCGCGGCTCAAAAATATTGAGCGGCAATTGTCCTCGCGGCAGCAAAAGCGCACCGGGCAGCGGAAAGACCGGAATGGTGTCCGGCATGTCGGTTGGATCTCGATAGGCGATGTTGCTGGCCATGCCTGCATTGGGGTTCGAGGGTTCGCTCCACCCACCACATAGGCAGCCTGTTCGGTTAGACCAGTACGGGCGGGTACCAATGGGTGCAGAGATCAACACGTTTTGAGATCTCGGCTTGATGTGGCTTCAGGCGAATAAACCATGCACATACCAGCAGGGAGCCGAGGTTTCGCGGCCATAAAGCCCGTCGCGATAGAGCCAAAACCTAGCGCCTCGGCTATCCTCCACGCGGTAATAATCGCGTGTTGTCGGCATCTGGACAGAATGCCACCAGGGTGGTGAGAGGCGCTCGGGCCCCTCGGCAGCAACGATCTCATGGAGCACACGACGCCAACGGAAAACGAGCGGTGGGCCTTCCGGCACCATGGCGGTGACCTCAATACGCTCCGGCCGATCAAAAAGGCGGACGGGACGGGATGGCGGCTCCCCGCTTAAGGGAGGCAGAGGCCATGGCGGCTCAGCCTCGCTCTTGGGGCGGGCTGAAGGAACCAGGCGCACAGCCTCCTCCGGCAAGTGGCGATCTTGCGGCACCATCCGCTCCACCTGCCCTGCCCCGAGGCGCGCACCCAGCCGGTCCACGAGGCGTTCAACGGCCTCGTTCTCTGAAGCTCCACTAAAGCCTGCCTGCACGGCATCAAGACTGATCGCCTCAACCACCGAGAGGCGCACGAGGTCATAGCCAAAGCCGGGGTCGAGCGGGTCGGCGAGCGCCCCAAGTCGTTCGGCCAAGAGGCGCGTGAGAAAAGCCGCATCGCGGGTCGGACGACCAGCGCCCACCTCAATACAACGCACCAGCCCGTCGACCCGGAACAGCGTCATCTCCACCCGCCGTGCGCCCTCGCCATGCTCCTCCAGCATGAGCGAAAGCCGCGTCATCAATGTGCGGGCGGCGGCCAGCACATCCTCCTCCCGTCCGATGGGCTCGACGAAGCGGCGCTCGGTCAGATAGGGCGCGGTGGGGAGCCGCGGCACGATGGGCTCGTCTTCTCGACCGAGTGCGCGGTCTAGCAGCCGCAAGGTGCCGCTCCCGAAGCGGGCGGCCAGCGGCGCACGGGCAATCCCCATGAGATCGCCCACCCGTTTCAGCCCGACGCGAGCGAGCCCCGCAACTGTTGCCGCCGGCAATCGCAGGGCGGACAGCGGCAAGGGTGCCAGCGCCTCCGCCTCGGCGCCCGCGGCAAGGATGGTGCCTGGACGGTGCCGCATGAGAGCGATCGCTGCTCCCGGCGTGCTGGCGATGGCCCCGTCGACGCGCAAATGATCGCCGCCCAGTCGGGCACGGGCCTGAGCCATCAAGCCCTCCTCCCCGCCGAAAAGGCTTGCGCAGCCGGTGATGTCGAGGAGGAGCCCAAAGGGTGGATCGAGGCCCACCAGCGGCGTGAAGCGGCGCGCGGCATCGGCAAGCCGCACCAAGAAGGCCGCATCGCCATCGGGTTCCGCTTCCGCCACCAGAAGGTCTGGATGCATGGCGCGGGCATCGGCAAGCATCATGCCGAGCCCAAGGCCGCGCGCCGCCGCAAGAGCGTCCAGCGCCACGAGCCGCATGGCATTGGCCTCTTGGGCGACCAGCGCTAAGGGCCGGTCGCGCGGCACATCAGGCCGCAGCCGGAACCGATCGGTTGCTGATGTCGGGAAGCCGAGGGCGAGGATTCGTGTCGTCGGACGCGTCGCGCCGAGGTGCGCGAGCGAGGACGGCTGGGCGGGCAATTTCGCCCGTTGTGATGCGGAAACAGGGATCATCGCTGTCCTCAGCGT
>JBAWYY010000326.1:0-3765 GCA_037143285.1 Alphaproteobacteria bacterium
AATGGTTGCGATCACATCGTGGATATGAGCGTGAACGCCGGCAAAATCGACTTTCGGCTCGCCTGCCGACACGCCAAAGGCCGGCGCCGTGCGGATCGCCTTGGCACGCCGTCCGGCGGCAATCAGCGCCTTGGAGGGAACGCAGCCCGTGTTGAGGCAATCGCCCCCCATCTCGTGCTTCTCAATCAACACGACGGGCGCACCAAGGACCGCCGCAAAGGCCGCCGTCGTCAGTCCGCCCGAACCTGCGCCAATCACGCAGATGTCGGGCTTCAAGGTCTCGGACATGGACAAAATCCCTTAAGCCGTAGGTGGCTGAGGCATAGCCGCGATTTCATGCCGTGGCGAGCCGTGGCGTGACACAAACCGGCGCTAGCCATTCACGCCTAGCGGATAAAGCTAGCTTATTCGCGACAATCGGGCGTCGACCCGCTCAAGAAAGCGCTCTCGCTGCGCCTGTGTGCTCGTATCGATCTCATGGAGGGCGAGCCACAGCGTTTTGGCCCGTAAGGCGACCAGCGGTCGAAGCCCGCGCAAGACCATGCGGCGCCCCGGCTCGGATACGACGAAACGCCACCACCACCAGGGCGAACCAAGCGTCGAGACGGCACCGAGAAAGCGAATATTGCTCAAGACCCGGCCAATGGGTTGCTTCCCACTGGGCATGGTGAAGGTCGCATGCGGCACCCAGACGCGATCAAGCCAACCCTTCAGCATGGCCGGCAAGCCGTACCACCAGGTCGGATAAACGAAGAGGAGACCCTCGCACCAGCGCAGCGCCGCCAGATGTTCAGCCACCGGCTCTTCGTTAAGCACGGGCGTGTGATAGCCCGCTCGTTCCTCCGGCCCGAGAACCGGATCAAAGCCCATGGCATAGAGGTCGAGGTCACGAACCTCATGGCCGGCACGGGTTAGGGCCTTTTCGGCGACAGTGCGGATGGCGGCCGTGAAGCTGTCAGCTTGAGGATGGCAATAGACGAGGAGCATTCGCATGCCCGCCGCTTAGCACATCGGCTTTGCCCCTGTCAGGGGAGCGGTGTTAACGGTTGTTCGAAAGTGCCGCGGGGCCGGATTTCGGTCACAACCGGCCCATCCACCAGCACTTCCGCCGGCATGGGATGGCTCAAGAAGCCGACCGGGCTGGCGCTGAGCCCATAGGCGCCCGATTGGAGCACCGCGATGATGTCGCCGGGGACAAGCGCCGGCACGTCCATGGCACGCGCCAAGGTGTCGAGCGGGGTACAGAGGGGGCCGACGAGAGCGGCCTGGCCTTCTGAAGGCGCATTGAGCCGCGTTGCCGCAAGCACCGGGAAATCGCGCTTGATCACCTGCCCGAGATTGCCGGAGGCCGCGAGATGGTGATGCATGCCGCCATCGGCGATGACAAAGCGCTCCCCGCGCGATGTTTTCACCTCGGTGACGCGGACGAGATAAACGCCAGATTCGCCCACGAGAAACCGACCCGGCTCAACCAAGAGGGTCGTGCCGGCCAAGAGCGGATCGCCGGCGATGTCAGCCGCGAGCTTGCGTGCGGCAGCACCAACAGCCTCAAGATCAAGGGCATGGTCGGTGGCAAACATGGGAATGCCGAGACCCCCGCCGAGATCGAGGGTCTTCAGCGGGCGACCGAGACGGGCGGCCACGCAACGTGCGACCTCAATGCCATGAGCCCATTGGCGGGCAAGGACAGCGGCGTCGAGCACCTGCGTGCCTGCAAACATATGCACACCCGTCAGGACCAGACCGGGCTCGGCCACGACGCGGTCGACGATGACGTCAAGGATCTCCTCATCGAAACCGAAGGGCGAGGGCTTGCCGCCCATCCGCATGGCGCCGCCTTGAGCGCTCTGTACGGGATTGACACGGATCGCCACCGGCACCACGAGCCCTTTTGAGCGGGCCAAAGCGCCGAGACGCGCGATCTCACCTTCCGATTCCAGATGGATCTCGCCGATCCCGCGATTGATTACATGGGCAAGCTCGGCATCGGTCTTGCCTGGGCCTGCAAAGACAATGCGGCCCATGGGCGCGCCGGCGGCGCGCGCTCGCTCATATTCGGCGGCTGACGCAATCTCGAGCCCGGCGCCTTCCTCGACGAAGATCCGGGCAACCGCCGGGTTCGGATTAGCCTTGAGCGAGTAATAGATCTCAGCAAAGCCCGAAACGGCCTTGGCCAGCGCGCGGTAGGACGCGCGCATCACACCCGCGTCATAGACGAACAGCGGCGACCCATAGGTATCGACCAAATGCTCAACGCTATGGCCAGAAATGGTCAGAACACCGCTATTCCCCTCGAAATGAGCGGCCAAAAGCCGGCGCGCCAAGGGCTCAGGCTGGCCCGCCTCGCTTTTGGGCAGAGGACGTTCGAGGAGATCAGGCGGCATGGCCCATCGCTTCCTTTGGCCGCGTTGCCTCGGCAACGAGCGCTTTCGTGTCGACCTTGCCATTGGGGGTGACGGGCAGCGCCTGCACCAACACGAGCGCTCGCGGCAGCATATAGCTGGCGAGGCTCTTGGCGGCATGGGCCATCACCGCATTGCCGTCGACTGTGTCGTCAACAGGTACGCCGACCGCATGGACGCGCTGCCCGACCAGCGGATCGGGAAGCCCCACCACGGCAACCTGCTTCAGCGCACCGGAGGCCATCAGCGCTTCCTCCACCTCGGTCGCGCTAATGCGATAGCCGGAGGACTTGATCATCGCGTCCTCGCGGCCAACGAAGAAGAGATAACCCTCCTCATCCATGGTCATGAGGTCGCCGGAGAAGCACACCGTGCCACCGCCTTGGTTGGCAGGACGCAGCGGATCCGGGCGGATCACGCGGGCCGTATCTTCCGGGCGGTTCCAATAGCCGAGCGACACGGTCGGGCCGCGATGCACGAGGATGCCCGGCGTGCCGGCCGGCACGGGGCGGCCTTCGGCATCCACGAGGAACACTTCGCATTCGGGGATCGCTCGGCCGACAGAGCCAGGACGCCGGTCGACTTCACTCGGCGGCAAATAGGTCGAACGGAAGGCTTCGGTCAGCCCATACATCAGATAGATATCGGTTTTGGGCAGAAGACCGCGCAGCCGCTTCACGGTCTCAGTCGGCACCGCGCCACCGGAATTGGTGATGTAGCGCAGGTGCGGCAGCGGCGTTGTCGCAAGGGCCGGCGCTGCACGGGCCAAAATCGCCCAGAGTGAGGGAACACCCGCGAGCCCGGTGATCCGGTGGGTCGCCAAGGCCGTGACGATGTCATTGCCGAAGCGGAAGCTCGACAGGACGAGCGTTGCGCCTTGCTCAACGACGGTTAGCCATTGATTGAGGCCGTAGTCGAAGGAAAAGGGCAGGATCGAGAGGATCCGGTCGTCGCCGGTGATGGAGAGATAGCGGCTGACGATCCGCGAACCCGCGAGCAGGTTGCGATGGCTCAGCATCACGCCCTTGGGCCGGCCGGTGGAGCCAGAGGTGTAGAGGATCGCAGCCAGGTCCTCACCGATTGCGCGCGCGGCCGTCATCGGCCCGGTCACATCCTGAAGGCGGCGGACGGGTGCGCCGGAAAACGTGGCGATTGGCGCATCGTCGACCACAAGCACGCTCTTCAGCGTCGGGATTGTGACACCCGCAGCCTCAAGCGCGCTCAACCGCAGGCTATCGGTGACCAAAACGCTGACACCGCAATCCCCTGCGATATGCTCGACCTGTGGCGGCTTCAGCCCGGCATTGATGGGCACGAACACCCCATCGGCGCGGCTCGCGGCCAGAATGGCGACGCATTCAGG
>JBAWYY010000327.1:0-3761 GCA_037143285.1 Alphaproteobacteria bacterium
GCCGGTGGCGGTGGCGGGGCCGGTGGTGGTGGAGGCGGCGGTGCTGGCGGGGGCGGGGGTGCTGGTGGAGGCGGCGGTGCTGGTGGCGCTGGTGGTGGCGGCGGTGGTGGCGGTGGCGGCGGTGCTGGTGGTGCTGGCGGCGGCGGTGGTGGACCGGGCCGATAGGCTTCGGGTCCAATCCACTCGTCACCATGACCCCGGAAAAGCACTGGCGGTCCCGAAGGGAATCGAACCCCCGACCAACGGTTTAGGAAACCGCTGCTCTATCCTGCTGAGCTACGGGACCAGCGACGGTGCTTATCCCACGGCTTTGCGCTGGCTTCAACGGCCGAACAGCGTGAAGCGCTTCTTCTCCGGGGGCTCGGCCGCGTCCTGCGGCGGGCCGGGATCATCGGGCGCGCGCGGCAGCGGCAGCACAGCCGTTGGCTTCGGCGTCGCAATGTCGAGGATTTCCGAACGCGCGGGATCGGTGGTCGCCGCAATGGTCTTCGGCGCCGTCTGCATTGGGGTCTCGATCGTGGTGGCGTCGGCCTTGGGTATGGCGCTTTCTGCCTTAACGGGCTCCGGCGCCGGCGTCATGGGCTCGGCTGCTGCCGCCACTGGTGCAGGAGCAGGCGCCGGGGGCTCTGCCTTTACGGGCGCTGCCATGGGCGGGGTTGCGACGACAGGCGGTGCTGCGGGCACCGCCTCCACCTCGATCATGGGCACGGCAGGCTCGGCCACATCGGCGAGCACATCGTCCACGTGGAGGACGGGGCCGCCGAGTTCGGCCACTGGTACCTTCCACTCAAAGGCATCAAGCCGGCCCGAGAGCGGCGAGATCGGCAGCCAATGGTCGCTCACCTGACCATCGGCGGTCCAGGCGGCATCGCGGGGCGCCCGCAGCGCGCGGGCCATCCATTCACGCGCACGACCAGTGTCGCCGCTTTCCTTCGCCACCAGTTCCGCCATGGCGAGACAGGCGCGCTGGCTCGGCATGGTCGACGCGAGCGGTTCAAGCGCCTTGGCCGCCACGTCAAATGCGTTGGCGGCAATGGCATAGCGGGCGACGGCGAGCCCTGATTCCGGGTCGCCGGGCTTCTGTCCCGCTAAGTTTTCCACGCGCTTCAGCTTGTCCCGGGCGGAATCGCCTGGGCGTGCATCGGCATAGGCTTCAGCCAAATCCGGATGAGGGTTGAGCCCCCAAGTCTTTTCCAGAGCCTTGCTCGCCCGTCGGGTTTCGCCATCAGCGCCCGCAAGTCGGCCATAGAGGGCAGCGGCCGGCACGAGCGAGGGCGCGAGCCCATGGGCTTCCTGGGCGAGGGCCTTCGCTTTGGTGGGATCGGTTGCCTCCAAGGACATGGCCTTGGCGGTAAGCAGCACGGCGCGCTGACGTTTTGCCATGTCTTTGTCGATGAGGCGCGCGCCGGCCTGGCGCTCAACGGTTGCGAGCGCCTCGTCCCATTCGCCGGCGAGGCTTTGTTGCTGCAACACAGCCTCTGACGCCCAATGGGCTGACGGTGCTGTCTTCACCGCCTCTTCCGCAATGGCGCGCGCAGCCATGGGGTCCTGGCGGCGCTGTGCTTCCACATGAAGGCCGCGCAGGCCCAGAACCTTGGTCTCCGGCTTGTCGAGCATGGCGCGGAACGCGCTTTCAGCGCCGCTGCGGTCGCCGGCCAACTGCGCCGTTTGTGCCTTCAAGAGCAGAGTGAGCGGGGCATCGGGCGCCAAGCGCTCGGCGTCATAGGCGTGCTTTTCCGCCGCACGGCGGTCGCCGGCACCGATCGCCAGAATGCCGCGCGTGACCGCTTCCTGGCCCTTGCGGGCACGCCGCTCGCGGCTGGCGCGACGGGCCTTTGCCGGCGCCGAGATAAGCCAGCGCAGGATCGCGACCACCATCAGAAGCGCAACCACCAGCGCCAAGGCCGCCACGAGGCCTGTGAGCACATCGGTTTCGATGACATGGCCGAGCCAGGTCACCGTGATCTGGCCGGGGCGATCTGCCACCCAGCCCACACCGGCCGCAAGGCCTGCCAAAAGCACCAGGAACAGAATGATCCGGATCATTGGTGTGAGCTCCTTAGCGCGGCGCGGCAATGGCGCCGAGGGCATCGGCGGAAAGGCGCGAAACCGCGCGGTCGGCGTCGAGGCGAGCGCGGGCCTGATCAAGCCAGGGCTTCGCGAGCGTTTTCGCGGCGTCGGGCAAGCGCTCGGTGTCGGCAATGGCGCCGGCGAGATCGCCCCGCGCGAGCTTGGCTTCAACGCGGGCAATGACGATGGTCGGATCGTCGCCCGCCGCCTCGCCCACGGGCCTGACACGCACGAGGTTCTGCACATTGGCGGTGAGGCGGTCGAGCATGCCCGGCGCGCTTGATTGCGGCAGAGCGCGCAAGAGCGCGGGCGCAAGCTCGGTGAAACGGCGGCTTAAAACGGCGGTCGTCGGCAGCCCTGCCTGGGCATGGCCGGAAAGCGCTGCAAGCGTCTCGGCGGAAGCGCCGAGGCCGCGGATGGCTGCGAGTTCTGCCGTGTAAGCGCTGCCGCGCGCCATGGCACCGCGGAGCGACTCGGCTGCGAGCGCCAGCGCTGCGCGACGGCCGGCTTGGGCGTTTTCGCCGCCCGCCGTTTCGGCGGCTGCAAGGCGGGGCGCAATCGCCTGGATCTGGGCGGCGAGCGCCTCTGCCTTGGCCGCCCCCTCGCGCGCCAAAGTGCTTGCGGCGCCCTGGGCAGTTTCAAGCTTCACGAGATCGGATTGAAGGGTGGTGATGCGCGCACCCAATGCAGCGGTTGCGGCGGCCACCCGGCCTTCGAGTTCAACGGCAGCCGCACCGGCGTCGCCAGCCGTGCCGGAGGCCACGCCCGCCGCGCCCTTTAAGGCCGTGACCTCGTCGCGGAGCGTCGCAACCAAGGTTTGTAGCGGCATGAGATCGACGGGTGCCGCTGCCGGTCCGCCGGCGGTGGCGGCGGGGCGTGTCTCAAGGGCTGCAAGCCGCTTGTCGAGGTCGGCCCGCGCGGTGTCGAGGGCGCCAAGCCGCGCGGTCAACGGCCCGAGATCAACGCTCGGCGTTGCGGCGGGGCTCGTCGCAGGTGCTGCGGGCCGTGCCGCCTGCTCGCGCACGAGCTTGTCGAGGTCGGCAATCCGGCGTTCGAGGGCGGGATTGCCGTTGGAAACGGGGGAGCCGATAAACCCGCCCACAAGCGCGCCATAGCCGGCGGCCCCTGTCAGGAGCGCACCGATGAGGCCGGCTGCCGCAAGAGACCCAAAACCGGGGCCAGATGCGGGCGCAGGTTCGGGTGCCATCATGACGGGCGCTGGAGCCGGTTGAGGTGCCGGCTCAGGCGCGGGTATCACAGCCTCAGGTGCTGGCGGGGCGCCCTCCGCATCGGCTGTCGCCAGCACCGGTTCGGCGGGGGCTGCCGGCGGGGGCACATCATCAAAGGTCGAAGGGGAAACGATCTCAGCCGCGACAGGCACCGGGTCAGCCGGGGCCTCAGCCGGGGTCTCAGCCGGCGCGATCGCCGCCTCCGCAGCCGTCGGCACGGGCTCCATCGGCACCTCGGACGCCGTCAGCGTGATCACCGGCGATTTGCCGCGCCGCTTCGGTGTTCCCGTCGTTTCGTCGCTCGCCATGCGAACCCCCTGCTTGACACAGCGCCTTATCCCGAAGGTCTAGCCTTCCCTCTCCCGGGGGGCAACCGCTCATGATGACAGGGTCGCAAGGAGCGCTGCTTCATGGGGATGGGCTGCCACCACCACGTCGAAACCGGCGGCCCGCAAGGGTGCC
>JBAWYY010000328.1:0-3761 GCA_037143285.1 Alphaproteobacteria bacterium
AGCCTTGTCCGATGATCCCGCCTCAACGCTTGCCTCAAAGCTTGCGACCTGGGCCGGTTTTGCCGTGCTCCTGGTCGGCTGCGCCCTCTTTGCGGCGCGCACCGAAAGCGGTCAGCAGCGGATCGCGAGCCTGTTCCAGCAGCCGAGCCAAACCCAATTGGCCAGAGGCGAACCGCAGCGGCGCGAGATCTCCGAGCCGCTCCTGCTCTATGAAACGCGCAGGCTCGCAGACGCCGTCCGCGTCCTCTCAGCCGAACGCGATCAACTCGCCGACCGGCTCGCCTCGGTCGAGCGCAATGTCGGCGATGTCACGGCCTCCATCACCCGCGTGCCGGTCCGCGCCATCGAGCCAAACCGCATCCCAACCCCTCAGCCCGTCGCACAGGCTGACCCGGTCGTGCTCGCGGCGCCGCCCAATGCGGCGGCCCTCGACTCGGTCGCGATCCGCACCGAGTTCGGTGTTGATCTCGGCGGCGACACAAGCGTTGAATCGCTCCGCGCCCGCTGGATGCAGCTAAGAGCCCAGCATGGCCAATTGCTTGAGGGGCTGCGTCCGGTCGTCGCCGTCCAGGAGACACGGCCGGGCACCACCGAACTCCGGCTCGTGGCCGGACCCTTAAGCAATGCCAATGCGGCGACGAGGCTCTGCGTGACGCTCGGTGCGACCGGGCTTGCCTGCAAGACCGCCGTGTTCGACGGCCAGCGGCTCGCCTTGCGCTGAGACCATTCTCCTCGTCATCCGCATTGCTGATCGGCAACCCTCCGACCTTGCCCCTTAAGGTCGCCCATGATTGATGGCAGTGCCTCGTCAGCCTGGAGCTCACCGTGACCTCGTCGACCGAGACCGGTCGCGCCTATTCAGCGCTCCTGGTGATGCCGCTCTTCTTCTCGTCCAACCTTGTGATGGCGCGAGCTGTGGGTGATGCCGTTCAGCCCTGGACGCTTGCCTGCCTGCGCTGGGCTTTGGCCGTTTTGATCATTCTGCCCTTTTCCTGGCGGGCCATGGTGACCCACCGCAAAGCGCTGCTCGCGGCCTGGGAGCGCATCTGGATCCTCGGCGTGCTCGGCATGTGGATCTGCGGTGCCGTGGTTTATCTCGCGCTCTCGGCGACGACAGCGACGAATGCGACGCTGATTTACACGGCGTCGCCGGTCCTCGTGATCCTGATCGAAACCATCGTTCTCGGCAAAAGACTGCCGCTCGGCCGCTTCATCGGCGTGGGGCTGGCGCTTGTGGGCGTCGCCATCATTGTCTTGCGCGGTGATCTGGCCGCACTCACCCGGCTCGACTTCAATCCCGGCGATCTCGGCATTGCGGCGGCCGCATTCGCCTGGGCGCTCTATTCGCTGGTCCTCAGACATCCGAGCCTGACGCCGCTGCCGACGCTCGCGGTCTTCACCGCCATTATGATCGCAGGTGTGATCGGGCTCTTCCCCTTCATGATCTGGGAATCGATGGCGCTCGGCGGCTTTCCGACGGCACCGAAAGCATGGGGCTGGATCGCGGCGCTCGCGCTTTTTCCCTCTGTTATCGCCTTTTCGCTCTACCAATATGGGGTGAAGACGGTTGGGCCCGCGATCACCTCCTGCTTCCTCTATCTCTTACCGCCCTATGGCGTCGGCATGGCGATCCTCGGCCTCGGCGAAAGCCTTCACGCCTTTCACATTTTTGGGTCAGTGCTGGTGATCAGTGGCCTTGTCGCCGCCACCTTGCCGCCCGATGTCGTCGGCATCATCGCCAAGCGCTTCAAGTTCGCCCGAATGATAAGCTCTAACACCTCGTCACAGGCGTAGATTTGGGTATAAGCGACATGCTACCTCCGACGCCGAAAACGCATCATGCTTAGCCGCCGCACCTTCGCCTCTGCCACGATTGCTTCGGCCGCATTGCTGGCGCGTGCGGGCGATGGTCACGCCCAATCGCCCGCTCAGAATACCGCCCAGGCGGTTGGCGAAGGCCAGGTGATTTCGAAGCAGGCCCTGATTGATTACGCCCGCGATATGTCCCGCGCACCCTATTCAGCGCCCCGGGCCGATCTGCCCCGTGCCCTCGCCCAATTGCCGCTCGATCAATACCGCCAGATCGGCTTTAAGCCCGAGGCAAGGCTCTGGGCCAATGAGAACCGCAGCTTCACGGTGGAGCCGCTCCATCCCGGCAATGTCTTCACGACGCCTGTGATCCTGCGCACCGTCGAAAACGGCATCATCCGGGACCAACGCTATCAGGCCGGCCAATTCGACTTTGGACAGTTGCAGCCGCCCAGCGCCGACGCAGCCTTGTTTTTCTCAGGCTTCCGCGCCCGCGCAGCCCTCAACGGCTCGCTGATCGCCGATGATGTGCTGACCTTCCAAGGCGCGAGTTTCTTCCGCACCTTGGCGCGTGGCCAGCGACTGGGGCTAATGGCGCGCGCGCTTATCCTCAACCTTGCGGAAGCGCAGGGCGAGGAATTCCCGATGTTTCGGGCCTTCTGGATCGAACGGCCGGGTGCCGGTGCAACCACGCTCGTCGTCCACGGGCTCCTCGACTCCGAAAGCGTCACGGGCCTTTATCGCTTCGCGTTGCGACCCGGCGACATGACGATCTGCGATGTGGAGGTCACCCTCTTCCCGCGCGTTGATCTCGCCCATGTCGGCATTGCCCCGCTGACAGCGAATTTCCTCTTTGCCCCCAACGACCGCAGTGGCATCGACGATGTCCGCAATGGCGTCCACGAGGTGAACGGGTTGCAGGTCTGGAATGGCGCGGGCGAATGGATTTGGCGCCCGCTCCACAATCCCGAAACGCTGCAGATTTCCGCTTTCGTCGACCAAAACCCCAAGGGTTTCGGGCTCCTCCAACGCGATCGGCGCTTCGAAAGCTATAACGACCTCGACGCGCGCTTCGAGCGACGCCCGAGTGTGTGGATCGAACCCTTGAGCGACTGGGGTCCCGGCCAGGTGCAGCTGGTGGAGATCCCCGTCAATGACGAGGTCAACCGCAATATTCTCGCCTATTGGCGCCCGCGCCAGCCGCTCGCCCGTGGGCAGGAGCATTCTTTCACCTATCGCATGAGCTGGGGTTGGGGCCCGCAGGAGCGCCACCCCGGCGCCATTGCCTCAGGGCTTCGCGTTGGCAGAGCTCCCGGCGGTGGGCGCAGACGGCGCTTTTTCGTCGACTTCACCTCTGACGATTTCGCCGATAATGCCGTTGGTTCAACGCTCAAGGCTAATCTGTCGGCCCATCGCGGCCGTATCCTATCCCAGGACGCCCGCCTTGTGCCTGAATTACGCCTCTATCGCGTGTCCTTCGATCTAGACCCAGAGGCCGCAAACCTCGTGGAGTTGCGCCTCTTCATCGAGCGCGACGGCCAACCCGCAAGTGAGACGTGGCTCTATCGATGGACGCCCTGACCACCGACACGCCGGCAAAATCGCCCGCCCCGTTGGTTTCCAGAGACGCACCGGCCGTGCCGGCAGCGGCCCCTCTTGCCATGCCGGCGCCACCCCTGAACGCGTGGACAGAGGCCGCACGACGGCCACTTGTTCATCCCGAGCGGTGGAAGAGCCCCGTATTCACGCGCCTCGTTGTCTTCGGCGGCATGGCTGGGATCACCGGGTTCGGCGCCCACCAGATGTATAAGGTGGTTGAGGCCGCAGGCGTCACGCCGCTCGAATGGCTGTTCCTTGCGCTCTTCGTCATTAATTTCTCTTGGATCGCGCTCGCTTTCACGAGTGCACTCGCCGGCACGGCGTTTCTGTTGCGCTATGGGGTGACCAAGGAC
>JBAWYY010000329.1:0-3741 GCA_037143285.1 Alphaproteobacteria bacterium
GGCGATATCGGGCTGAAGGCGGCGCTTGTGCCGCGCTTTCCAGGCGTCACCTCGGCCATGGGCTGCGTCATCGCCGATATCCGCCACGATCAGGTGCGCACCTTGAACCTGTCGCTCGATCAGTTGGATGCGGGCGCCCTTGACCGGGTGATGGTTGGGGAAGGGGAGGCGGCGCGCGCCGTGGTGGCGGCGGCAGGTCTCACCGTTGAACGCATCGATGTCCGCTTCGAACTTGACATGCACTATCTCGGGCAGACCCACACCGTCGGCGTGCCGCTGCCGGTGACGCTTGGCGCTGGCACGACGGGGGTGAGCGGCGAGATCGTCCGAGAGGCCTTCGAAACAGCCTATGCCAAGGCCTTCACGCGGCTCTTGCCCGGCCTCGGCATCCGCATCGTCAACTTGAGGGCAGCAGCCATTGGGCGCAGGCCCCGGGTTGATCTCGCAGCCCTCGCGCCTGGGGCTGACGCCTCGCTTGAGAAGGCGCGGCGTGGCGTCCGCCAAGTCTGGTTCTCCGGCTGGCATGAGACTGCCGTCTGGTCGCGGCTTGATCTGCCGGTCGGGGCTGAAATCTTAGGGCCTGCCATCCTGGAACAGCCCGATGCCACCACCGTTGTGCCGCCGGGCCTTGTCGCCCGCGTCGACAGCTTGGGCAATGTGATCATGGAGCGCGCGTGATGTCGGCCCCTCGCCCCCAGCCCGCACCGTGCCTTGGAGGCGACCACCGATGACTTCGGCCATTCCGATTGAGGCGACAGCTCTTCTCCTCTGCGACCTCCAAAACGATTTCCTCCATCCCGACGGCGCTTACGGACGGGCTGGTCAGTCCGCGCCTGAGATCGCCGCCATCCCCGCGCGCTTGGCGCCGCTTGCCCATCTCATCCGCGCGAAGGGCGGCCTCATCGCCTCCACCCATTTCACCCTTGTGCCGGGGCGCGGCGGTGAACCCTTCATCTCCCCGCATTTACAGAAGCTCCGGCCCTTCCTGAAGAAGGGCGATTTCGTGCCGGGGTCCTGGGGGCATGATGTCGTGGACGAACTCCAGCCCATCGATCTGAAAGTGGAGAAGGTCGCCTATTCCGCCTTCTACATGTCGCGGCTCGAATGGGTGCTGCGCAAAGCCGGCATCGAACATCTGCTCGTCGCCGGCATCGTCACCAATGGCGGGGTGGCCTCCACCGTGCGCGACGCCCATGTCCGCGAATTCGAGGTGACCGTGGTTGAGGACGCTTGCGCCGCCTTCTCGGTCCAGACCCACAGGGAAGCCATCGCCGGCCTGAAGCCGGTCGCTGCGATCAAGACGGTCGCCGACCTCATGGCGGAGTTACGCGCATGACCCCGGTCCTGTTCGATCAAGAGCCCTTCGACAGCCATGTGGCCCTTGCCATCATCGGCGGCGGGGCTGCCGGCCTTTGCGCGGCGCTTGCGGCCATGGAAGCCGGCGCAGACGTGATCGTCTTCGAGCGCGACGGATTGCCTCAAGGCTCGACCGCCTTGTCGGCGGGTCTGATCCCTGCGCCCGGCACGCGCCAGCAGAAGGCCGCCGGCATCAGCGATAGCGCCGAGGCCTTCTCAGCCGACATCCAAAAGAAAGCTAAGGGCCTCGCCGATCCCACAGTCTTGTCGCTGGTAACGGCAGGCGCCGCACCCGCCATCGATTGGCTGAGCGAGCGCCACGGGCTCGCCTTCACCGTCATCGCCGACTTCTCCTATCCCGGTCATTCCGCCCGCCGCATGCATGGGCTGGCCTCACGATCAGGCGGCGAATTGATCGACCGCTTAAGGGCAGCCGCTGAGGCAGCGGACGTGCCGATCATCACGCTCGCTACCGTCACCCAATAGGTCGCGACGGAGGCAGGCTTGGTGCGCGGCCTCGTTGTCACCCGCACGGACGGCACGAGCGAGCGGATCGGCACCGATGCCGTCATCCTCGCCTGTAATGGCTATGGCGGCGACAAGGCGCTGGTGAGCCGGCACATCCCGCAGCTGAGCGAGGCCCTCTATTTCGGTCACCCCGGCAACCAAGGCGATGCCGTTCGCTGGGGCGAGGCACTCGGCGCCAAGCTCTCCCACATGAGCGGCCACCAGGGCCACGGCTCGGTCGCCCATCCCCACGGTATCCTCGTCACCTGGGCTGTGATTACCGAAGGCGGCTATCAGGTGAACAGCGCGGGCGCGCGGTTCTGGAATGAATCCCAGGGCTATTCGGAGGCGGGGCTCGCGGTTTTGAGCCAGCCCGGCGGTATCGCCTACGACATCTTTGATGGGCGGATCGCCGCGATCGCCCGGCAGTTCGAGGACTTTCGCAAGGCGGAGGCGGCCGGCGCCATCATCACGGTCGACACGATTGAGGCGCTTGCGGACGCTCTCAAGATCGAGCCCCAAGTGATTCAAACGACTCATGAAAAGGTCGCGAACTTCAAGTTGAATCAAAATGTTGACGAGTTCGGGCGGGACTGGTCAGGGAGCCCGCAACTTCAAGCACCTTATCATGCGGTGCGGGTGACGGGCGCGCTCTTCCATACCCAGGGCGGGCTTGCCGTGAACCATGAGGCGCGCGTCACGCGCCCCGACGGCTCGGCCCTGCCCAATCTCTATGCCGCCGGTGGCGCCGCCGTGGGGGTTTCGGGTCCGGAGGCCTCGGGCTATCTTTCCGGCAATGGCCTCATCACCGCTGTCGTGCTTGGGCGCGTTGCGGGCGAGGCGGCGGCCCGGCGGGTGCTTAATGGCGGTGCGACCTGAAGACATTCCCGACATCCTCGCCCGTGTTCGCGCGAGCCCGACAAGCGCTATCCCCGATGCCTGGATGGCAGCCGCCTGTCCCGACGCCTCCCCCCTCGATCGCTTTCGCCTGAAGGCCTGGCTTGCCGAACTCCCGGAACCGCTCATGACCATGGATCCCGCCCGTATCCCGGCCCTGCAGAAGAAGCTCGCAGACCTCGATCTCGCAGCACTCCTCGTGCCGCGCGCCGATGAGCATCAGGGCGAATATATCGTGGGCCGCGCCGAGCGGCTGCGCTGGCTCACCGGCTTCACGGGCTCTGCCGGTTTCGTCATCGTGCGGCGCGAGGAGGCGGCGCTCTTTGTCGATGGGCGCTACACCTTGCAGGCGCCGGCCGAGACCGATGCGAGCGTCATCACCTGCCGTAACTTCAAAAAGCCGCCGCCGCTCGACTGGCTGATCGAGCGGACGAAAGCCGGCGACCGCATCGGCTTCGATCCCAAGATCACGCCGATGACGGAAGCGAAGCGCTGGCGCGCGGCGCTGGAAAAAGCCGGCGCAAGCCTTGTGGTCGTCGATCCCAATCCCATCGATGCGCTCTGGACCGATCAGCCCGGCGACCCCTTCTCGCCCGCAGTCCCTCAGCCGCTGACCTATGCCGGCGAGACGAGCGAGGAGAAGCGCCGTCGGGTCGGTGAGGCGCTCGCCGCTCGCGGCGCAGACGCGACCGTCTTGAACCAACTCGATGCCATCGCTTGGCTCCTCAATGTGCGCGGCGCCGATACGCCGTCGACGCCGCTGGTTCAGAGCTTCTTGATTCTTGCAGCCGATGGCCACGCCACCTGGTTCGTCGATCCCTTGAAGCTTGTCGACGGCATGGTCCGCCACCTCGGCAATGGCGTGACGCTGCGCCCCCTGGTCGGCTTCGGCGATGGGCTCCTAAACCTTGCGGGCAAGACCGTCTCGCTGGAGGCTGAGACCGCGACCGCTTGGATCGACGAGCGGCTGCGGGAGGCGGG
>JBAWYY010000330.1:0-3740 GCA_037143285.1 Alphaproteobacteria bacterium
GTTGCCGGGTCTCTCCGGCATCGAAATTTGCCGGCGCCTGCGCCTTCGCGCTGAGACCCAGCGCTTGCCCATCATCATGCTGACTGCGCGCGGCGAAGAATCCGAGCGCGTGCGCGGTCTGGCTGTTGGCGCCGACGACTATGTCGTCAAACCCTTCTCGGTGCCGGAACTGCTCGCTCGCGTTCGCGCGCTGCTTCGCCGGGTGAAGCCCGAGCATGTGGCAAGCCGCTTGCGTGCCGGCGATATCGAGCTTGATCGCGAAACGCGCCGTGTCCATCGCTCCGGCCGCGAGATCGCGCTCGGGCCGACCGAGTTCCGCCTTCTCGAGTTCTTGATGCAGTCGCCCGGCCGGGTTTTCACCCGCGAGCAATTGCTCGACGGGGTCTGGGGTCGCGACGTCTATATCGACGAGCGCACGGTGGATGTTCACATCGGGCGCCTGCGCCGGGCCCTCAACCGCCCGCGCGAGACCGATCCGATCCGCACGGTGAGGGGGTCTGGCTACTCCTTTAACGAGCAATTTGCCAAGGCGGCCTAAGAAAAGCCGCTTGAAACGTCAAAATCGTCTAGATGACTTCATCAACATACTGATCTTAAATGTAAAAACCTGTCACGAAGCGATCATGAACGAGTCATAGAAGCATCGTGTCGAGACGCTATCACCATACAAGACCCCGGCGGTCGGTCGAAGACAGGCTTGCAAAGCTTGCCCCACCGCCTTCCACACGAAGGAGAGACCTGTGAAAATCTTGACCCCCGTTTCCATCGCAGTGGTAGCCGTTGCGGCTGCCCTGTCGACGGCCGCTCCGGCCACCGCTCGCGACCGCATCCAGGTGACCGGTTCGTCCACTGTATTCCCCTTCACCACTGCGGTTGCCGAGCGTTTTGGCCAGCGCTCCGGCAAGGCTCCGATCGTTGAATCCACCGGCACCGGCGGCGGCATGCGCCTCTTCTGCGGTGGCGTCGGCGTCAACACCCCCGATGCGGCCAATGCTTCGCGCCGGATCACGGCGTCTGAATTCGCCACCTGCCGCCAGAACGGCGTCACCCCCATCGAAATCAAGGTTGGTTTCGACGGCATCGTGATCGCCAATTCGAAGACCAATCCGGCCGGCGACTTCTCGCTTGAGCAGCTCTATCTCGCGCTCGCCGCCAATGTGCCCAATGCTCAGGGCCAGATGGTGCCGAACCCGAACCGCAACTGGTCGGACATTGCGCCGAACCTGCCGAACCGGAAGATCGAAGTGCTCGGTCCGCCGCCGACGTCAGGCACGCGCGACGCCTTCAACGAACTCGCCATGCTCGCGGGCTGCCAGGCGGTTGCTCGCCGCGCCGGCATCACCATCGAAGCCCGCGCCTGCCAGCAGGTTCGCTCCGACGGCGCCTTCGTGGAAGCCGGTGAGAACGACAACATCATCGTGCAGCGCCTGATCGCCAATCCCGGCACCTACGGCATCTTCGGCTATTCGTTCCTCGAAGAGAACCAGGACAAGATCCAGGGCTCGAAGGTGAATGGCGTCGAGGACAACATCGACAACATCTCCAGCGGCAAATACCCGCTGTCGCGCTCGCTCTACATCTACGTGAAGAAAGAGCATATCGGCGTCGTCCCCGGTCTCCAGGACTTCATCAACGAGTATGTGTCGGATGCCGCCATGGGCGACGACGGCTATCTCGAGAAGAAGGGCCTCGTGCCGCTGCCGAAGGCTGACCGTGAGGCCGTCTCTCGCGCTGCTCGCGCCGCCACCGGTCTGACGGGTCTTTGATCTCGCACAAGACCCTGGCCTAGCGCCTCTACTATCGTCCGACCCGGCGGGTGCCGCCGGGTTCACCTCTGAAGTTTGTTGTGGATGTGGTCGATGTTTGTCATCCTGGCTGCCGCGCTCCTCACGCTCCTGGTTGTGTGCTTCTTTGTGGGCCGCCAGCGTGCCGTGGGCCTTGCCGGCAATGACTATGCGGCAACCCACTCTCTCCCGAATTATCACGGCTGGTGGTTGGCGCTCTGCGCAACGGGTCCTGCCTTCGTGGTCTTGGCAGCCTGGACGTTGATCAGCGCGCGTGTCGAACGCAGCATGGTGTTCAACGCCTTCTCCGAGCAGACCTCCAAGCTCAGCGCCGCCCAGCTCGACGGTTTCTGGCGCGACATTCAGGCCATGGTCCATGGCGGTGTCGCCGGTATCCGCGATCCCCTCCGCGATCAGGCTGCCGCTTATTACGCCTCCATCGACCAGATCTCGACCCTTCTGATGATCGCGGCAGTGCTCGCCGCTGTGGTCTTCGGCTTCCTCCATGCCTGGCGCGCCATTGCGCCGCAGTTCCGCGCCCGCCATCGGGTTGAGAGCGCGGTGCTGGTGTTCCTGGTGTTCTCGGCCGGCGTTGCGATCCTCACCACCATCGGCATCGTTCTCTCGCTGATCGCTGAATCGATCCGCTTCTTCTCGCTCGTCAGCCCGATTGACTTCCTTTTCGGCCTCACCTGGACGCCGCAGCAGATGGCGTTCCGCGCCGATCAGGTGGGCGGCACTGCAGCCTTCGGCTTCATCCCGCTGATCACCGGCACCTTGCTAATCACCTTCATCGCCATGTGTGTCGCTGCCCCCATCGGCATCCTCTCGGCGATCTACCTGTCCGACTATGCGACCCCCACGGTGCGCGCGATCGGCAAGCCGGTGCTCGAAATCCTCGCGGGCATTCCGACCGTCGTCTACGGCTTCTTCGCAGCCCTCACCGTTGCCCCCTTCATCCGCAACACCGGCACGGGCTTCGGGCTCGATGTGTCGTCGGAAAGCGCGCTCGCCGCCGGCCTCGTCATGGGCATCATGATCGTGCCCTTCGTCTCGTCGCTCTCGGATGACGTGATCAATGCGGTGCCCCAGTCGCTGCGCGACGGCTCCATGGGCCTTGGCGCCACGAAGTCGGAGACGATCCGGCGCGTGGTATTGCCGGCAGCCCTCCCGGGCATCGTCTCGGCGCTTGTGCTCGCGGTGTCGCGCGCCATTGGCGAGACCATGATCGTGGTGATGGCCGCAGGCCTTGCCGCGAACCTCACGCTCAACCCGTTGGAAGCGGTGACCACCGTCACCGTGCAGATCGGTACGCTTCTCACCGGCGACCAGGAATTCGACAGCCCCAAGACGCTTGCGGCCTTTGGCCTTGGCCTTGTGTTGTTCCTGATCACCTTGTCCCTCAATCTGATCGCGCTCCGCGTCGTCAAGAAATATCGGGAACAGTATGACTGACGCCACGCTCTCCCGGATCACCCTCGACACCCATACCAGCGACGCTGCCACCCAGCGTCTCAAGGCCCGCTATCGCTCTGAGGCGATCTTCAAGGGCCTGGGTCTTGGCGCCGTGTTGCTCGCCATGGCGTTCCTGGCGGTGTTCCTCACCACCATCGTGCGGGAGGCCTTCCCGGCCTTCACGCAGCATTATCTGGCGCTGCCCATCGATCTGAAGGCGGAGGAGTTCAATCCCCGCAATGAGACCGGTGCGGCGCTGACAACGGCTGTGAATGCCGGCAATTTTGACGGCCAGGTTACCAATGGCTTGCGCGCTCTTTTTCCCGCGGTGACCGACCGTGTTGAACGTCGCTCGCTGTCGAATATCGTCTCGTCTGGCGCGCCGTCGATCCTGCGTCGCGATGCGGTTGCCAACCCCGCTTGGGTCGGCACGCCGCGCACCTATCAGGCCCCGCTCGACGACATGGCCGACCTCTATCTTAAAGGTCAGGTGACCGACAC
>JBAWYY010000331.1:0-3738 GCA_037143285.1 Alphaproteobacteria bacterium
TTCAGCTGTTCAGAGTGCCTGCCTCAGTGTCGCTTGCCCGCGCTCGCGGGCTGCCGCGCTCGGTGTGGGGTACTGCATTCGCCCATGCCGGAGTCGGCATCATGGTGCTCGGGATCGTCGGCGAGACGGCCTATAAGGAAGAGCGGATCCTGCAGGTTCGTCCCGGCGAGACGGTGACGATCCGGGATTTCGGCCTGACGCTTGAGGGCTTGATCCCGCGCCAGGGGCCGAATTACCGCGATCTCGTCGCCCGCTTCCGCGTGACCGAAGGCGGGCGTGACGCCGGCGTGCTTGAGCCCGCAAAGCGTATCTTCACCGCCCGCAATTTCCCCACCACCGAGGCAGCACTTCTCACGCGCGGTGCGTCCCAGCTCTATGTATCGCCGGGCGATGTTGCTGCTGATGGCTCAATCGCCGTCCGCCTGTTCTACAAGCCCTTCGTCCTCTTAATCTGGATTGGGACCTTGGTGATGGTTTTTGGCGGGCTTCTGTCGCTCTCAGATCGGCGGCTACGCATCGGGGCGCCGAAACCAGCCGCGAAGCGCCCGCAGCTCCAAGCGGCCGAGTGAAGCCATGCGCGCTGTCCTCGTCGCTCTCGCTCTTCTGATCGCAACGCCCGCCTGGGCAGCGCTCCCCGGCGAGATGCTGCCTGATCCCGCGATGGAAGCGCGGGCGCGGGTCTTGTCGAAGAACCTGCGCTGCATGGTCTGCCAGAACCAGTCGATCGACGATTCCGATGCGCCGCTCGCCCGTGATCTTCGCGTCCTCGTGCGTGATCGCTTGAAAGCTGGCGACAGCGACAATGAGGTCATCGACTACCTCGTCTCGCGTTATGGCGAGTTTGTGCTGCTGACCCCGCGCCTGGGATGGCATACGGCGTTGTTGTGGGGCGCGCCGATCGTTGCGCTTTTCGGCGGCGCTCTCTTCATCTTCGGCCAATCACGGCGCCGGCGCCCGTTACCGCCCTCGGCGACGGCAGCGCTGACCGAGGACGAAAAGCAGCGCCTCGACACTGTCATGAAAAGCTGACGGCCTCGCTACCTTACCAAAGCTTCATCTCCCCGAAAGGTTGGCGTTATCTGGCCTCAGCCATGGTGCTCTCCAGGCACGGCGGTCCCGTGCCCACACATCCCCTGGAGAGACATGATGTCCCCGAAACTGCGCGCTGCTATTCTCGGCTCTACCGCCGTCCTCGCACTCGGCGCGGGCGTAATGGTCTATGCGCCAACGCGATCCATTGCTCAGACCTCTGTCGCCCCGCTCGCCCAACCTGCGGGCCCTGCTTCCTTTGCTGATGTTGTGGAGCGGGTTCGCCCGGCCGTCGTCTCTGTCCGCGTCTCGCGGGCCGCTCCTGCGGAAGCTATGTCGCTTGATGAGGATGCCGGACCGAGCGAAGACCGCAACGATATGATGGAGCGCTTCTTCCGCCGCTTCGGCGAGGGCCAAGGCCCTGGTCGCGGCGCACCTCAGCGCAGCCCGCGCGGCACCGCTCAAGGCTCGGGCTTCTTCATCTCGGCTGATGGCTTTGTCGTGACCAACAATCACGTGGTTGAAGGCGCGAGCGAAGCTGAGATCGTCCTCGACGGTGGTCGGGTTCTGAAAGCCAAGGTGGTCGGCACTGATCCGCGCACCGACTTGGCGTTGCTGAAGGCCGATGGTTCAGGCTTCACCTTCGTCAAATTTGCCGAGCGCGCTCCTCGCGTGGGCGATTGGGTCATTGCCGTCGGCAATCCCTTCGGCTTGGGCGGTACCGTGACGGCAGGCATCGTGTCGGCCCGCGGCCGCGATATCGGGTCGGGTCCCTATGACGACTTCCTGCAGATCGATGCCCCCATCAACCGGGGCAATTCCGGCGGCCCGACCTTTAACGCTATCGGCGAGGTAATCGGGGTCAACACCGCCATCTTCTCGCCCTCGGGCGGCAATGTGGGCATTGCCTTCGCGATCCCCTCCGAAACAACGCAAACCGTTGTCGCTTCGCTTCGCGACAAGGGCACTGTGGCCCGCGGTTGGATCGGCATTCAGGTGCAGCCGGTGACTGCCGACATCGCCGAAAGTCTCGGCCTGCGCACGCCAGATGGGGCGCTCATCGCAGCGGTTCAGCCCGATAGCCCGGCCGCCCGTGCCAACCTGCGCTCCTCCGACGTGATCACTGCCGTGAATGGCCAGGCGGTCAAAGAGGCCCGCGATCTTACCCGCCGGGTCGGTGCCATCCAGCCCGGCACGCCGATCAAGCTCACGGTCCAGCGTGATGGCCGTGAAATGACGGTCGATCTGTCGCTTGGGACCTTGCCGAGCGAGCGTGCCTCACTCACCCAGCCCGATGTCCGTCGTGGCGACCAGGGTGGTCTTGATCTCCCGCGTCTCGGGCTGTCGCTCGCACCGGCAGGACGAGTGCCCGGCGCAGGCTCAGAAGGGGTTGTGGTCACACAAGTCGACCCGTCGGGCCAAGCGGCCCAGCGTGGCCTGCGCAGTGGCGACATCATCGTCGAAGCAGCGGGCAAGGCGGTCACGCGCCCCTCGGACATTCGCGATGCCCTGCGTCAGGCTCGCACGGAAGGCCGCAAGAGCGCGCTCCTGAAGGTGCGCTCGGCTGAAGGCATGCGCTTCGTCGCTATTCCGCTTGCTGCCAGCTGACACGACCGATTGGTCCGTCGCGACATCACCCCAGTCGCCCCCCGTTGCGATGGATCGACAAGGGACGGAGCGGCCTCACAGCCGCTCCGTTTCCCGTTGAGACGAACCCAGGGCTTGCGTACCATGGCCGCCATGCGAATTTTGATTGTTGAAGATGACCGCGAAGCCGCAAACTACCTCGTGAAGGCCTTTCGCGAGGCGGGTCACGTGGCTGATCACGCAGCCGACGGCGAAGACGGTCTCGCCCTTGCGCTTGACGGTCCCTATGAGGTCCTGGTCGTCGACCGCATGCTGCCGAAGCGCGATGGCCTCTCGTTGATTGCGGCCTTGCGAAAAGCCGGCCGCGATACACCAACCCTTATTCTCTCGGCCCTTGGCCAAGTCGATGATCGCGTCATCGGTTTGCGCGCAGGTGGCGATGACTATTTGCCAAAACCCTATGCTTTCAATGAATTGCTTGCCCGCGTCGAGGTGCTGGCGCGCCGGCGCTCTCCGGGCTCCCCCGACATGGTCTATCGCGTCGGTGATCTCGAACTCGACCGCCTGACCCGGCGGGTCACCCGCAACGGCGAGGAAATCCTCCTGCAGCCCCGCGAATTCCGCCTCCTCGAATATCTCATGAAATATGCCGGCACAGTGGTGACCCGCACGATGCTTCTTGAGGGTGTCTGGGACTATCACTTCGATCCGCAGACCAATGTGATCGATGTGCACGTCTCGCGCCTTCGGTCCAAGATTGATCGAGGCCACGACAAGGCGCTGATCCATACGGTGCGTGGTGCTGGCTATACGGTGCGCGCGTGAACCGCTGGCGCACGCTGATCCGCACGACCGCTTTCAAGATCGTCGCGGCCTATTTCCTGCTCTTCGTGGTCTTTGCGGGCTTCCTGATGGGCTGGGTCGGACTTGCGACCCAGCGCATCTTCACCGACCAGATCGCCGAGACCATTGAGGCCGAGGTGCGTGGTCTCGCTGAGCAATATCGCCAAGGCGGTGTGCGTCGCTTGGTGGCGGTCATCGACCAGCGCACACGCACGCCCGGCTCCTCGCTCTATTTGGTCGCGACCTTTTCCGGCGAAACGCTGGTGGGCAATGTCGCGG
>JBAWYY010000332.1:0-3732 GCA_037143285.1 Alphaproteobacteria bacterium
ATATGATCGGCATCAGCAGGCCGCTTGTCGCGGCGAAGCCTAGCGATGCGGGGAAAGCGCATGGCGAGCCCGGATTTGTGCCGAGTGGAGCGTTGCAGGCCCTCAAAGGCCAGTTCCACCACCAGACCCGTATCGGGCGTATGCACCACCTCGCGCACCGGCCCGAAGCGGTTGGTGGTGTTGTCGCGGACGAAACGGTCGAGTTCGACCAGCTCCTGATCGGTAAAGCCGAAATAGGCCTTGCCCACCGGCACCAACTCATCGCCGCGCCACACGCCGAAAGTGAAGTCGGAATAGAAGCTCGAGCGCTTGCCGTGGCCGCGCTGGGCATACATCAAGACGGCATCGACGCCGAAGGGATCGCGCTTCCACTTGAACCAGGCGCCCTTCGGTCGGCCCGGCAAGTAGGGGCTGTCGGCGCGTTTGATCATCAGCCCTTCAACCGCATCGGCATCATGGCCTGCGCCCGCCGAGGCCGGATTCGCGCGGGCCTCGGCAAGCTCCTCCCAGGTCGAGAAGGCAACAAGGCCTGAGAGGTCAAGGCGGGCAATGGAATGGCGCGCCACAAAGGCTTCAAGCCGCGCGCGACGCTCACGGAACGGCAGGCTGCGCAAATCCTCCGCCCCATCGAAGAGCAAATCATAGGCGCGGATATGGGCGGGATAATCAGCGATCAGCTGAGCGGAGGCCTGCTTGCGGTTCAGCCGCTGCTGCAAGACGTTGAAGCTTTGCACCCGCCCTTCGCGAAGGATCACGAGCTCGCCGTCGATGGCGCCGTCGAAGCTCAAGGCTTCGATCAGATCGGGAAAAGCCGCCGATACATCCTCGCCGGAGCGGGAGTGAAGGCGGGCGATCCTACGCCCATCGGCCCCAAGGCCTGCGGCGGCCTGAACGCGAATGCCATCCCATTTCCACTCGGCGACGAAGGCGCTGGGGTCGAGCACATCGAAATCCGTGTCCTCGATGGCATGGGCGAGCATGGGCGGGCGAAACGGGGCGGGATCAAGCGTTAGGGGCTTGGGCGCGCGACCTTCGACCCAAGCGAAGAGCTCGAGATAGGGTGGCTTAAGGCCGGGCCAGACCAGTTCCACCTCGTCGGGATCGCGCCCGCCCATCTCGGCGAGCGCCGTCTTCGCAAGCCGCGCGGAGACACCGACGCGCAGGCCGCCGGTGACAAGCTTGAGCAGCGCCCAACGGCCGGTTTCATCGAGCCCATCAAGCCAACCCGCCATGATGGCAGGCAAGTCGCGCTTTGGTGCGCTGGCCAAAGTATCGATGACGGTTGAGAGCGTTACGCCTGCCGGCTCAGTATCATTGGTGCCGGGGGCGGGAACCGGGCGAGCCGTCTCGGACCGCCAGATCAGCGCCACAGTTTCCGCGAGATCGCCGACATAGTCATAGGAGAGCGCGAAGAGTTCGGGATCGGTCCGGCTCGCCGCGAGATCGCGGATGAGCCCGGCCTTGGCGTGCTTGAAGCTCAAGGCGCCCGTGATTGCCGCCAAGGCCCAGCCGCGCTCAGGGTCGGGCGTCGAGCTGAGATAGCCCGCCAGCAGCCTGATCTTGGCGTTGCGGCGGGGCTCATAGGCGAGCCGATCGAGGAGATGGGCGGAGCGGTTCATGATGCCGCGCTCTCGACCGCCGGGGTCTCGTGAGCATCCTCATCGCCATAACCGACGATCCGCAGCGGGCGGGCAGCGATACCCTTGGTCGCGCACCAATGGACAAGCGCGTCTTCCTGGCCGTGAGTGACCCAGACTTCGCCTGCCCCCGTCTCCAGGATCGTGCGTTGCAGGTCGTCCCAATCGGCATGGTCGGAGATGACCAGCGGTAGCTCGACGCCTGATTGGCGCGCGCGGGCGCGGATGCGCATCCAGCCGGAGGCGGAAGCCGTCACAGGATCGGGAAAACGGCGCGACCAGACATCCTTGAGCGAGCCCGGCGGGCAAATGACGATGGCGCCCGCGAGTTCCTTGCGCTCGCTCGCCTTGACGAGGCGAACGGCGCCCAAATCAATGCCGTTCGCCTCGTAGAAGCGCGTGAGCTTTTCCACCGCGCCATGAATGTAGATCGGGGCGTCGTGGCCGCGCGAGCGGATCAGCGCCATCACCCTTTGTGCTTTCCCGAGCGAATAGGCGCCAATGAGATGGGCGCGTTCGGGGAAGAGGCGGAGAGAGGCGAGCAGTGTGTCGATCTCACCGCCCGCATCGGGATGACGAAAGACAGGCAGGCCGAAGGTCGCTTCAGTGATGAAGACGTCGCAGGGCACGACCTCAAAGGGCGTCGCCGTCGGATCGGCAGCGCGCTTATAATCGCCGGATACGACGATACGCAGGCCTTGATGTTCCACCGCGATCTGAGCTGAGCCGAAGACATGGCCTGCCGGGTGGAAGGAAACGGTGACGCCACCGAGATCGATGCGTTCGCCAAGCGAAGCTGCTTGACGGGTGCCGGTGAAATTCTCGCCATAGCGGATCGCCATGATAGCGAGCGTTTCCGCTGTTGCGAGCACGGCGCCATGACCGGCGCGGGCGTGGTCGGCATGGCCATGGGTGATGAGCGCGCGCGCCACCGGCCGCACCGGATCGATGAAGACATCCGCCGCCGGGCAATAAAGACCCTGCGGCATGGGGCGCAGCAGATCATCAGGACGCATGGGCCCTCACCTAGCGCCCCCGAGCGTTTGAGGGAAGCGGAGGAAATGCCCCCGCCTCCCAGGCGCGAAACAGCGGTTTACTCGGCCGCAATCACCGCAGGCGTCGTCTCGAAGATCAGGCGATCGGTACCGGCATGGACATGCACGGTGTCGCCATCCTTGATGCTGCCGGCGAGGATCCGCTCCGCCAGGGGATCTTGCACTGCGCGCTGGATCACCCGCTTCAAGGGTCGCGCCCCATAGGCGGGGTCATAGCCCTTGTCCGCGAGCCAAGTCTTCGCCCCCTGGTCGAGCACGAGCACGATCTTGCGATCATCCAGCAACGTCATCAGCCGCTTCAACTGGATATCGACGATGGTGGTCATCTGATCGCGCTTCAAGCGCCCGAACAGGATGATGTCGTCGATCCGGTTCAAGAACTCCGGCCGGAAATGCCCGCGCACGATGGACATCACCCCGCCGCGCACCGCATCCACCTCTTCACCCTCGCCCTGCATGGTGAGGAGCTCGGAGCCAAGGTTGGAGGTCATGATGATCAGCGTGTTGCGGAAATCGACAGTGCGACCCTGGCCATCGGTCAGGCGCCCGTCGTCGAGCACCTGCAACAGCACATTGAACACATCCGGGTGCGCCTTCTCGATCTCGTCGAACAGCACGACCTGATAGGGCCGGCGGCGCACGGCTTCGGTCAGCGAACCGCCCTCATCATAGCCGACATAGCCGGGAGGGGCGCCGATGAGCCGGCTCACCGAATGCTTTTCCATATATTCGCTCATGTCCATGCGGACCATGGCGGTCTCGTCATCGAACAGGAACTCGGCAAGCGCCTTGGTGAGCTCTGTCTTGCCGACGCCGGTGGGGCCTAAGAACATGAACGAGCCGATGGGCCGGTTCGGGTCCTGGAGGCCGGCGCGCGCGCGGCGCACCGCGGTCGACACGGCTTTCACGGCCTCGCCCTGCCCCACCACCCGGCGGGCCAAGTCGTCCTCCATGCGCAGGAGCTTGTCCTTCTCGCCTTCGAGCATGCGGTCGACCGGCACGCCGGTCCAACGCGACACCACTTGGGCCACGTGGTCGGC
>JBAWYY010000333.1:0-3722 GCA_037143285.1 Alphaproteobacteria bacterium
TCCAAGACGGCATGATCACGGTCACCTGCGAATATTGCTCGACGCGCTACGATTATACGCCTGATCAAGTGGATCTTGCGCCTTAACGGCGCAGCGCCACAGACCTGAAGCCTGCGGAGGGCCCCATGCCGCGCCTTTTTGTACTCTCTGGTTCGATCCGTTCGGGCTCGTTGAACACCAAGCTCGCCGCTGCCTTTGCAAGCGCGCTCGCAAAGCTTGATGCCGATGTGACGCTCATCTCGCTCTCGGACTATCCGATGCCGCTTTTTGATGGCGACATCGAGCATGGGAGCGGCGCACCGGCATCCGCCGACAAGCTTCGCGGCCTCCTCGCTGCCCATGACGGCGGCTTCATCGCATCACCGGAGTATAATTCCGGGATCACACCGCTCCTCAAGAACACGCTTGATTGGGTGAGCCGCTCGAAGGTTGCCGGCGAGCCGTTCAAGGGTAAAGTCTTCGCGCTCGGCTCGGCGTCGCCCGGCGGCTATGGCGGCTTTCGGGCGCAAATGGGAACCCGCCAAATTCTGGAATTGGGCTTGGGCGCCATCGTCATCCCGCAATCGGTAGCGGTGGGGTCAGCGCACCATGCCTTTGACGAGGCGGGGCATCTGAAGGACGAACGCTCTGCCGCCATGATGGCCGATTCCGCCAAAATGCTCGTCCAAACTGCGGCGGCGCTCCGGCCGTGAGGGGTCGCCACCTCTATTTGTCTCACCCCGAGGTCCTAATCGACCCTCTGGTTCCCGTGCCGCAATGGGGACTGTCCGCGAGAGGACGAGAGCGAGCGATTGCAGCGGCAGGGCTTCGCTTTTATCGCCGTGTCGAGCGTATCGTCTCCAGCGACGAGACCAAAGCAATAGAGACCGCCACCATCTTTGCTGAGAGCCTGGGGCTCGGAATAGAGATTGGCTCTGGCCTCCACGAGAACGACCGATCAGCCACCGGCTTTCTTCCGCCGCAAGAGTTTGAAGCAACCGCCGATCAGTTCTTTCGCGAGCCCGATCTCTCGGTACGCGGGTGGGAAAAGGCCGCCACCGCTCAGGCGCGAATCATTTCGTCTATCGCATCCGCGCTGGCCAAAACGCCCGATCGCCCCACGCTCTTCGTCGGCCACGGCGGTGTCGGAACACTCCTGTGGTGTCATTGTGCCGGCAAATCCATCGATAGGGCCTATGATCAACCCCGAAATGGGGGCGGCAACATCTATCAATTTGACCTCGATCCCCCGTTCGTGGTCCACCCCTGGCGCCCAATGGACACCCCGGAGGAAAGTCATGACACTTGATGCCCGATCGCGCCTGTTCGTCGCCCTCGATCTGCCAAGCGTTGGCGAGGCCGAGGCTCTGGTCGCGCGCTTAGGCGACACAGTGTCGCATTATAAAATCGGCTATCAATTGGGTTATGCAGGCGGCATCGATTTCGGAAAATCGCTGATCGCTGCGGGCAAGACGGTGTTCTTCGATCTCAAGCTCCACGACATCGACAATACCGTCCAGCATGGCGTTGCGAGCATCGCAGCCTCTGGCGCGCAATATCTCACCGTCCACGCCTATCCCCAGACCCTGCGTGCCGCAGTCGCAGGCGCGAAGGGGTCGCAGTTGAAAATCCTGGCGGTGACCATCCTCACCTCATGGTCCGAGATCGATGTGGCGGAAGCCGGTTATTCCGGCACGACCGAGGGCTTGGTGACCGCAAAGGCGCGCCAAGCGACCGCTCTTGGGGTGGGTGGCATTGTCTGTTCGGCTCGTGAGGCGAGTGTACTGCGGCGCGCCGGCATCCCAGCGGATATTGAGCTTGTGACGCCCGGCATTCGCCCAGCCGGCAGCGCGGTCGGCGATCAAGTCCGCGTCGTCACGCCCGCTGAGGCTATTCGTAACGGGGCGGACCGCCTCGTTGTCGGACGCCCGATAACAGGCGCTTCAGATCCGGTATCGGCGGCAAAAGCGATACTCGCGGAGATCGAAGCCGCGAAGAACTAGGATCAGGACCCAAGCGGTCACGCCCAAGCTGTCTTGCGCTTGCGCGCGCAGAGGGCTACGCAGAGACCTCATTTCGAAAACTGCACTGTGGCGATTGAACCTCATGCCCTTTGACACCGACGCTCTCCTCGACCGTCGCATGCTTCGCCGTCGCGTCACCTTCTGGCGCGCGATTGCGATCGGCATTGCTGTCATCGCGGTTGGCGCCATCGGCTTTGTCGGCGCGCAGCGTGCAGGCTTGATCACCGGTGGCGACCATGTGGCGCGCGTCGATATCAAAGGCTTCATTGCCCAAGATGCGGAGCTTTATCGCCTGCTCGATCGGCTCGGCAATAACGCCCAGGTGCGCGGCGTCGTGGTCAATATCGATTCCCCCGGTGGCACCGTTGCCGGCTCCGAGGCGCTGTATCACGCGGTACGGACTCTTGCGGCCAAGAAACCCGTTGTTGGTTTGGTTGAGGGGACGGCAGCCTCCGGCGGCTACATCGCGGCCATTGCGACCGACCATATCGTCGCGCGTGAAACCGCAATCACCGGCTCGATCGGCGTGATCGTCCAATTCCCGAATGTTGTCCGCCTATTAGAGACTTTGGGTGTGCGAGTGGAGGCGGTTCGCTCCGCGCCCCTCAAGGCTCAGCCGAGCGGTGTCGAGCCTACAAGCCCTGAAGCACTGGCGGCTCTCAACGAAATCGTTGTGGACAGCTACGGCTGGTTCCGCCGGCTTGTGAAAGAGCGGCGATCCCTGACCGATGACGAGGTGCGCGTTGCCTCCGACGGCCGGGTCTTTTCCGGCAGCCGCGCCCGCACGCTGAAGCTCGTCGACACCATCGGCGGCGAGGGCGAAGCGCGCACTTGGCTTGCCGATCAGCGCCAAGTGTCTCGCGACCTGCCGATCCGCACCTATCGGCCACGGCGCGAGAACCAACTGCCCTTCGTTAACAGCCTCGCGGTCGCTTTCGTCGATGCCATGGGGCTGGATGGCTTAGGCGAACGGTTGAGGGCATCAGGCCTCGTGCAGACCATCGAGCGGTCCTCGCTTGACGGTCTCCTAGCGGTCTGGCAGCCTCCAACACCCTGATCACATTCTAATTTTCAAAGAAGGGGGCGAAAATCGCCCGAATCTGATGATCAAATCGGAATTGGTTCAAAAAATCGCGGAACAGAACCCGCACCTCTATCAGCGTGATGTCGAGAACATCGTGAACACGATTCTCGACGAGGTCACCGGCGCTTTGGCCCGCGGCGAGCGGGTGGAACTGCGCGGCTTCGGCGCATTCTCGGTCAAGGCGCGCGGCGCCCGTGTCGGTCGCAATCCCCGCACCGGAGCGCATGTGTCGGTCGATGAGAAGGTCGTGCCCTTCTTCAAGACCGGCAAGGAACTGCGCGACCGTTTGAACAATAAGGCGTGAGGCTCGCCCCAACGGGCCGTCAGCGCGAGGGGGCTTCATGGTCAAGCGCATCCTGAACTGGTTGGTGCTAGCGCCACTCGCCTTAGCCGCAGTGGTTCTCGCTGTGGCGAATCGCGGCATGGTGACCCTTTCGGCCGATCCCTTCACCCGCGAGACGCCGTTTCTCACCGTTAGCCTGCCGTTGTTCGTGATTATTTTTGCCGCCGTGATCCTGGGCGTGCTCATGGGCGGTGCTGCGGTTTGGCTGAACCAGGGCCAGAACCGCAAGCGCGCACGCCGCGCCGAAGCCGATCTTGCCAATGCGCGTGCCGAGACCGAGCGCCTCCGCGCG
>JBAWYY010000334.1:0-3715 GCA_037143285.1 Alphaproteobacteria bacterium
AATCCCGTGCATCGGATTGGTGATCAGATCGTCGAGGGTCTGGTGAGGACGCGTGGGCTTGCCCGCGACGCCGCGCGCGAGAAAGCCATTGCGATGCTGCGGCTCGTGCGCATTCCGAGCCCAGAGACACGGATCGAGGCGTTTCCTCACGAACTGTCCGGCGGCATGCGCCAGCGCGTCATGATCGCCATGGCGCTGGCTGGCGACCCGAGCGTTCTTATCGCCGACGAACCGACGACCGCGCTCGACGTGACCATTCAAGCGCAAATCCTGGAGATCATGCGTGAGGTGCGCGAGCGCCTTGGCATGGCGATTATTTTGATTACCCACGATCTCGGGGTCATCGCCGAAATGGCCGATGATGTGATGGTCATGTATGCCGGCCAAGTGGTGGAGCGCGCGCCGGTGGACCGGCTCTTCGAAGACGCACAGCACCCCTATACTTTGGGCCTGCTTGCCTGTTTGCCGCGCCTCGACATCGATCAGGAACGATTGATGACCATCGAGGGTATGGTGCCGTCGCCGGATGCGATGCCGTCGGGCTGTCGCTTCTCGCCGCGCTGCCCTCTGGCGGATGAAAAGTGTCGCGCTGAGGCGCCCGCTCTCCTCACTCTCGTGGCCGGACATGAGGTTGCCTGTTGGAAGGCGCCGATTGAGAGGGCAACAGCATGAGCGTGCTGCTCTCAGCCGAAGGATTGACCAAACACTTCCCCGTTGGGGGAGGGCTGTTTAGCCGCCCAACGGGCGCGGTAAAGGCGGTCGATGGCGTTACATTCACCGTTTCAAAGGGGGAGACGCTGGCCCTGGTTGGCGAATCAGGCTGCGGCAAATCGACCACCGGACGCCTTATTCTGCGACTTGCCGAACCCACTGCCGGACGGGTGGTCTTGGATGGCATCGATATCACCGCCTTGAGCAAACCCGATCTGCGCGCAATGCGTCGGCGCATGCAAATCGTCTTTCAGGACCCTTTCGCCTCGCTCCATCCGCGGATGACCGTTGGTGATATCTTAGCTGAACCCCTTATCCTTCACGGCCTCGCCGACGCGCGTTCCGCCCCTGGCCAGGTGCGTGATCTCTTGTCTTTAGTGGGGCTGAGGCCTGCCATGGCCGAGCGATATCCGCATGAGTTTTCCGGCGGCCAACGTCAGCGAATTGGCGTTGCCCGCGCACTCGCCACCAAGCCGGACCTCATCGTTTGCGATGAGCCGGTCTCGGCGCTCGACGTCTCGATCCAGGCGCAGGTGATCAATCTGCTCAAGGACCTCCAGAGCGAGTTCGGACTGGGATACCTCTTTATTGCCCATGACTTGGCGGTGGTCCGTCATATCGCTGACCGTGTCGCGGTGATGTATCTCGGCCGGATCGTCGAGCTTGCAACCAAGACGCAGCTCTACGGTCGCCCGCGCCATCCCTATACTCAAGCGCTGCTTGCGGCCGCTCCTGTGCCGCGACCGGGTGCGAAGCAGGACAAGGCTGTACTCTCCGGCGATGTCCCCAGTCCGCTGGCGCCACCGCCCGGTTGCGCGTTCCACACACGGTGTTCTTTTGCGACGGAGCGATGCAGCCGCGAGACCCCGTTGCTGGAACCTACCGGAGATGGCGGGCTCGTGGCGTGTCATCATACCGCGACCCTTCCGAGTGCCCCGGCCTTTGCAACCGGTACCTTTGCACCGACAATCGAGACGCGCATAAGGGCGTTGCGCCGAGCACCCGTGTCACGTGATGAAACCCCCGTCACATCGACAACCTGATCAGCTCACGTCAGGGTAGTGTGAATCCGAGTGTGGTGAGCGTTTGGAGCAACGATGATTGATGCAGATGTGCTGCGCGCGACCCAGGCGCCGATAAAGGCGCTGTACAAGGCGAGCCCGGAAGCGGCGGTCATTACGCTGCGGGCACGCGGCGTCGTCGATGAGCAGTCGATCTCATGCAAAGTGGAATCGGGGCGTGCGTTTGCGGTTGCGGGATTACATCCGGCTTCCGGCGGTACGGGCCTGGAGCTCTGCTCTGGCGATATGTTGCTGGAGGCTTTGGTTGCCTGTGCGGGTGTCACATTGAAGGCGGTGGCGACCGCCCTTGGGATCGTGCTGAACCAGGCCGAGGTGAGCGCTGAAGGAGATCTCGATTTCCGGGGAACTCTTGGCGTGGACAAGGAGGCTCCGGTCGGCTTCCGCGAGATCCGCATGACCTTCACTGTCGATACAGCGGCCTCAGACGAGTCGCTGGCGACGCTATTAAAACTCTCGGAGCGCTATTGCGTGGTCTACCAGACCATAAAGGGGGGCACGCCCATCAGTGTGGACCTCGTCCGCTCCGCGTCGAGCTGATTGGAACGGTGTTTTGTTGGTTGAATGGAGGGCGTAACGATGCATAGCAGACATGCAAACAATAGCATATGGAGTAATTGGTAATTAGAGACCGCTGTCCTACTTATTGGAGAATCACGAGAACGGGCGTTTTCTCACATAAAACGTCTAGAAGCCCTCCCCCGGGGTTCACGAGAATGCAACTCGGCTTACTGACGTCCACGGTCAGTACGAGGGTTGTAGGAAGTGCATCTCCACTACGAAATTGAAGGGGCAATCGCCTCGTGGGAGTTAACATGAACAAACCGAACTCTGGAGACGTTTTTATCATCGACGATGACGAGGAACTGGTTGAGAATCATGCTCACCCGTTCTCGATCACCGATCTGGCACGCGAGTTTTCGGTCACCTTGCGGGCGCTTCGGTTCTACGAATCGCGCGGTTTGTTGAAGCCGCAGCGACGTGGACTTGCCCGGCAATATTCGAATGTGGATCGTCGTCGCCTCGAGCTGATCCTTAAGGGCAAGCGGCTTGGCTTCACCCTCACCGAGATCATGTCCCTCATCGCCGAGAGCGAAACGTCCAGCCAAGGCGCACGCAAGACGCTGCGCTTGTCACTGGAGCAGATCACTCAGCAGATCAGCGAGCTGGAAGAGCGTCGGAATCAGATCGATATCGCCATTGCAGAACTGCGTCAGACCGCTGATCTGATGTTGCCGGCACCCATGAAAGAGATTGGACAAGGCTCGTCGAGCTAACGCTCGCTGAACTTGCGACATGCCTCGGCCCGACGGCTAAAACGTTGCGAACGATTTCCAAAACCGCGCTAGACGCTGCTGCGTCTACGCATCGGTGCAAGTGGCTTTGTTGGCTGTCGAGAGAACTCGTCGGCAATAAGATCAAAGCAACTCCGGTGAATTGAGCCTATCCTGGTGCAGTGAACGCCCCTCGTTCCCTAGGCCACCCCAGGAGGCCCCCATGACTCATTCCGGCCGCGAGAAGGTCAATCTCAGCCCTGAGGACTTGAAGCGCCTCAATGCGCTACGCGCCGAGCGCCCAGCTCAAAAAGCAGCATTGGCGGCGCCCGCTAGGGGACAGCGTATTGCTGACCGGGTGACCGCCGTCGTCGGGTCCTGGCGCTTCATCGTGATTCAGACCATGCTGCTGGTGATCTGGATATCCCTGAATGTTGTGGCCGCTATCTCCCACTGGGATCCCTATCCTTTCATCCTTCTCAACTTGATCCTGTCGTTTCAGGCGGCCTATACGGCACCCATCATCATGATGAGCCAGAACCGCCAATCCGAAGTCGATCGGATCAACGCGGCGAACGACTACCGGGTGAATGTGAAAGCCGAGCTGGAGATCGAATTGTTGCACGCCAAAATCGACGCGCTCCGCGAACA
>JBAWYY010000335.1:0-3715 GCA_037143285.1 Alphaproteobacteria bacterium
CCGCGCTATATCGACCATTTTGGCCCAGGCGCTGATCGATACGCCGCGTGAAGCTACGCTATGTTCATGCTATGGGCTGGTGCCTCGTGACCAGGGTCATTGCCATGCGCTTCGTCGTTGCTCTTCTCGCACTGCTACTTGCCGCTCCAGCCTTTGCCCAGACCGCGACCCCCATGGGCAGCGAGGGCACGATCAATCGCGAGCAGATCTATCGCTTCCCTCATGTGGCGGATGAGGGGCGCACGCTCGCTGCCATCGTCTTTCGCGCGCCGGGCGACACGCCGCGTCCCCTGGTGATCATGAACCATCACACCTCGGGCGATGCCGCGCGCAACGCAGAGCCGCGCCATGGCGTTTATCCCAATTCCGTCGCTTGGTTCATCGAGCGCGGCTATGTGGTCGCGGTTCTCCATCGGCGCGGCTATGGCCTCACGGGCGGCGCGCTCGCCGATGTCTTTGCCTGCGCAAGCCCCAACCATGTGCGGGCCGGGCGCGCTGATGCCGCCGATATCGGTTCGGCGGTGGATGCGCTCACCCAATTGCCCTTCATCCGCAAGGACGGCGTGATCATCGTCGGCCAATCCACGGGCGGCTGGGCCTCCATTGCCATGGCGGCTGAAAACCACCCGGCGGTCGCTGGCATTATCAATTTCGCCGGCGGACGGCGCGGCACTTCAGGCCAAACCCGTGAGGTCTGTGCCATCGATCAACTGCCAAGGGATGCCGGCTATTTCGGTCGGCGCGCTCGTACGCCCTCGCTTTGGATCTATTCCGAGAACGACCGCCTGTTCTCACCCAATCTCGTCAAGGCCATGCGCGACGCCTATGTCGGCGCCGGCGGCAAGGTCGAGTTTTCCGGCCTCCCCGCCTTCGGCGACGACGGTCACTCGCTCTTCCCCAATCCGCGGGGAATCCCGATCTGGGGTCCGATCGTCGAGCGTTTCATCCTGAAGTTCCGCTGACCGCCCGATCAATAGACTTGAAGCGCCGAGAGGATCGCGCGGCTGATCTCCGGGCGCTTGGGCGCACCGGCAATATCGGGCATGTCGATATTGAGGCTGAAACCATGGACGGCGCCTGCCCGCTCCACCCAGCCGGTCCACCAGCCTATCGCCGGCGGGCCGGGCGAGGCCCATCCGGTCTTGGCATAGAGCGTCGCGCCGTCACGGGTCTCAATCTTCAAGATATCGCGGACAAGGGCCTGCGCACGGGCTGAGGCGTTCAACTCACCGCGCCCTAACCGAGCGGCGAAGATGGCTGATTCAACGGCCGAAATCGCAAGCGGCCCGTCGAGCCAGAACCGATCCACGACCGTTCCGGTCTCGCGATTACCGAAATCGAGCCGGGCAAGCCAGGTCCGATAAGCGTCAAGGCCAATGCGGCGCGCGAGCAGCTGATAGGCCGGCACATGCGAGACGACGATCGCCTCGCGCATGCCCATCTGCCGCTCCCAAGCCTTGATCGCATAGGGGCCGGGACCGGTGGGGATCACCTCGTTCTCGTCGCGGACAGCACCGGTCTCAAGCGCGATCAGGCTATTGGCAATCTTGAAGGTGGAAGCGGGCACGAAGCGGGTTGTCGCCCGCGCGCCGCCCACCGTGGTGACGGCATCGTTGCGGGCATCATAGAGCGCGAAGCAGCCTGTAACGCCGCGCGATTGAAACGCGGACGAGAGATCAGGGCGGTCTTGAAGGGTGCGTGCCAAGGCGTTCCCAGGCACCAAAAGCCCTGCGGCCAAAGCCAAGGTCGTGCGCCGCGACAATCGCTGCCGGTCGTTGGCGCAAGCCTCGCTTGTCACGGGCTCAGCCCTTACGCCATTTCGCGAACCACTTCTTCTTCTCCGGCGTCACCTCTTCGCCGGGGGCGGGTGGGGCCACCACCTTGCCGAAGGATTCAAAGAACTCGCCGGCAAGTTTCTTCGCGGTGGCATCGATGAGGCGCGAACCGAGCTGGGCGATTTTGCCCGCAATCTGGCTCTTCACCTCATAGTGGAGGATGGTGACCTCATCGCCTTCGGCATCAAGTCGCACGGTGGCGCTGCCCTTGGCCTTGCCGGCAACGCCGCCATCGCCTTCGCCGGAGATCACATAGCCGAGCGGCGGGTTGATGTCGGAGAGCGTCACATGGCCGGAGAATGACGCCTTCACCGGCCCGATCTTCAAGACGGCCTTGGCCGCAAAGCCGTGCTCGCCCTCACGTTCCATGGATTGGCAGCCGGGGATGCATTGCTTCAACACTTCGGGGTCGTTGAGCGCCGCCCAGACGACCTCGCGGGGCGCCTCGATACGTTGCGAGCCGGTCATATCCATGGAGCGTTCCTCGATAGGCGTTTTAGTTGCGCGGATTAAACCCGGCTCTAGGGGGCGCTGTCGAGAGCCTGTTCAGCGGACCTGAAGATCACTTCCGCTGGAGCCCGAAGATCGCCTGTTCGCCGAAAAGGTTCCAGAACCACCAGGGCGCGTTGACGCGCACTTCAGCACCACTGGAATCGAGCGCTGCGGAGCGTTCGATCACCGCATCAAGCTCCCGCACCAGATCGACAAAATCGCGGATGGTGCAGAAGTGGATATTGGGCGTGTCATACCAGGAATAGGGCAAATTATCGGTGCGCGGCATACGCCCAAGGCCGACGAGCTGGGCGCGCATGCGCCAATGGCCGAAATTCGGGAAGGACACCACCGCGCGCCGCCCGATCCGCAGCATGTGCTCAAGAACCACCCGCGGCGCGCGCGTCGCCTGGATCGTCTGCGAGAGAACCACCACGTCGAAGGCATCGTCGGGATAGTGCTCAAGGTCGGTGTCGGCATCGCCCTGGATCACCGCGAGCCCCTTGGCGACGCAATCATTCACGCCCTCGCGCGAGAGCTCAATGCCGCGCCCGTCGACGCCCTTCTGGTCACGCAATAGCTCGAGCAGGCCACCATCGCCGCAGCCGACGTCCAGCACGCGGGCGCCTGCCTCGATCATGGAGGCGACCACCTGATAATCTTGGCGCTGCTTCTGCCGTGCGGCCATGGTGGCATCCGGGCTCATGTCAGACCCCTCGCGCGGGCTGCGGCCTCAAGGAAACCGCGGGTGATGGCAAAGAGCTCCGGCTCGTCGAGCAGAAACGCATCATGGCCCTTATCGGAGACGATCTCGGCAAAGGATACCGACGCGCCGCCGGCATTGAGCGCATGGACGATCTGGCGGGAATCGGCGGTCGGAAACAGCCAGTCTGACGTGAAGGACACGACGCAGAAGCGGGTCTTCGAGCCTTTGAAGGCGAGCGCCAGCGAGCCGCCATGGTCGGCCGCGAGGTCGAAATAGTCCATGGCACGGGTGACATAGAGATAGGAATTGGCGTCGAAACGCTCAACGAAGGCCTCGCCCTGATAGCGCAAATAGCTTTCGACCTGGAAATCCGCATCAAAGGAGAAGGTCGGTGCCGCCCGGTCTTGTAAGCGGCGGCCGAACTTCCGGTGCAACGCCTGATCCGACAGATAGGTGATGTGGGCTGCCATACGCGCCACGGCGAGCCCGGCGGAGGGCCGCGTGCCCTCGGCGAGATAATGCCCGCCCCGCCATTCGGGATCGGCCATGATCGCCTGCCGCCCCACCTCGTGGAAGGCGATGTTCTGCGCCGAGTGCCGCGCCGCCGTTGCGATCGGCATGGCCGCGAACACCTTGTCCTTATAGGCGGACGCCCATTGCAGCACCTGCATGCCGCCCATGG
>JBAWYY010000336.1:0-3702 GCA_037143285.1 Alphaproteobacteria bacterium
AGACGGCCAGATCCGCTGCGGCCTGCCGCGCTGGCGGGTGCGCCATCTCGTCAACACGCTCGCCAAAAAGACCTCGCGCGAGGATATGGCAGCCTCCGTGCAGGAGACCCTGGAGCGGATCACGCTTGAGGCGCTCGACAATATCGTCGCGCGCTCGCCGGCATCGCAGCTTGGGCTCTCGGGCGGGGTTTTCGCCAATGTGAAGCTCACCCAGCGGATCGCGGAACGCTTCGATTTCGACGAGATATTCGTCTATCCCGCCATGTCAGACCAAGGCGAGGCCGATGGCGGGATTCTCGAATATCTGCTGCATCGCGACGGGCTTGAGACCTTTTTAAGCCAGCGCGAGCGGCTTTCGACCGTCTATCGCGGCCGCGATTATTCGGCAGATGTCGAGCGGGTCTTTGCGAGCGGTGCTGTGAAGCGCCAGCGCCCTGACGTGATTGAAGAGGCCGCCGACATCATCGTGAGCGGCGGGACGGTCGGCACCTATCTCGGCCGGATGGAATATGGGCCGCGCGCACTCGGTGCCCGTTCGATCATGGCGAGCCCTGTAGACGCTGGCATCAATGATTGGCTGAACAAGAAGCTCGACCGCTCGGACTTCATGCCCTTTGCGCCGGTCGTGCGGGCAGAACGGGTCAATGACCTCTTCGAACTGCCGGCCTCGCTCCATTACACCGCCCAGTTCATGACCGTGACCTGCAATGTCAGGCCGGAATGGCGCGAGCGCATTCCGGCTGTCGTGCATGTGGACGGTACGGCGCGTCCGCAGATCATCCATCGGGAGCAGAACCCGACCTATTATGATGTGCTGGCAGCCTTTGAGGCTAAAACCGGCGTGCCGGCGCTCATCAACACCTCGTTCAACGTCCACGAGGAACCGATCATCAATCGCCCCGAAGAGGCGCTGCGTGCGCTCACGGAGCAACGTGTCGATCACCTTCTGTCAGAGACCGCGCTATGGTCTTTGCCGTGATGCCTTCGCTCTTCCTTTTCACCCCCTGCCAAGCAACGAAAGACGGCATTGACAAGGCCGCGAAGAACTTGACAGGAACAATGAGACCGTGCGGTTGCCCCGCGCCCTAAAGATCTGATCGGACCGATCACCATGGCCACTTTCACGCTGCCGAAGAACTCGAAAATCACTGCGGGCAAGACCTGGCCGAAGCCGGCTGGCGCCAATGATCTGACCGAGTTCCGGATTTACCGCTGGAACCCGGATGACCGCGCCAATCCGCGCATCGACACCTATTATGTCGACCGCTCTGATTGCGGCCCCATGGTTCTCGATGGCCTGATCTGGATTAAGAACAAGGTCGACCCGACGCTGACCTTCCGCCGGTCCTGCCGCGAGGGGATTTGCGGCTCATGCGCGATGAATATCGACGGCACCAATACGCTTGCCTGCACCAAGGGCATGGATGAGGTGAAGGATGCGGTGAAGGTTTATCCCTTGCCGCATATGCCTGTTGTCAAAGACCTCGTGCCGGATCTCACCCGGTTCTATGCCCAGCACGCCTCGGTCGAACCCTGGCTGAAGACCACGACGCCGGCGCCTGAAAAAGAATGGCGCCAGTCGAAGGAAGACCGTGAGAAGCTCGACGGTCTCTATGAGTGCATGCTGTGTGCTTGCTGCTCCACCTCCTGCCCGAGCTATTGGTGGAATGGCGACCGCTATCTCGGCCCCGCCGTGCTGCTGCAGGCCTATCGCTGGCTGATCGACTCGCGCGATGAATCTACCGGCGAGCGCCTCGACAATCTCGAGGATCCGTTCCGCCTCTATCGTTGCCACACCATCTTGAATTGTTCGAAGGCCTGCCCAAAGGGATTGAACCCCGCGAAGGCGATCGCCGAGATCAAGAAAATGATGGTCGCCCGGCAAGTCTGAGCCGTCGACGCGGCGGTATCTTCACATTTCGTTCAGCATAACCGTGGTTTCGTGAGCTAAGCCTTTTTGTGGCCATGGTGTCGCCTTGGCTGCACTCGAGCTTTGTCTTGTGTTCACCGGCGCCTTCACGCGCGCTTAAAGGAAGCCCTGCGCCATGGCTGCCCGCTCCTCGGTCCTCCTCGCGATCGCTGGCCTTGCCCTTGTTGGATGCACGGGTTCGGCGCGTTTCGGTGATTTCGGTGGGTCGCCTGCCCCGGTATCAGCGCGGTCCGAACCGAGTTTTGGTCAACCCACGGCGCCCGAGCCCATGCGGCGCCCCTCGAGCGCTGATGATGTCATCGCTCAGCCGCTTGAGCCTCAGTCCCGCGAGAGCGTGAGCGCTGAGTCATTGACTGATTTGCAGGCCGAGGCGCGCCAAAGCGCACCGGGCTCAGCCATTGCGCCTGCGCTCAATCAGGCCGCAGAAGCGCCGAGCGCTACGGCAAGCGCCGCCCAAAGCGGCATCACCTCGCAAGCAACTGCGGCCGGCGGCACCGGCGCTGCGGCGGTGCCGGCCAATCCCGCCTCATTGATTGCGCCTGAGCCCTCATCGGCCGCCGAGACGCGGGTTGCGGCGCTGCCACGCCAGGAACGCGCTCCGTCGGCTGGCGGCGGTGGTGGCGGCGCGGTCGGCTCCATTGCCGGCACCTATACGGTGACCGATGCGGGTGATCGCTGCCGCCTGACGCTGACCTCGAGCCCGCTTTTCGAGTTCTATCGGGCCTCACCGCAAAATTGCCGCTCGCCGTCGCTTGCCCGGGTCAATGCCTGGGAGCAGCGTGGATCGGAAGTCGTGCTGTTGCGGCCGGGCGGGCAGGTCGCCGCGCGTCTGTTCCCGCAAGGGGCCGGCTATTCGGGTGCGACCGCCTCAGGCGCCACTATCACAATGCAGCGCTGAGCTGGTCGCCTTAAGCGAATGCGCCGACAATAAACAATCCGATCGACAGGGCCGTGGCCGCGAGCCAGAAGAGCGTGCGGATCATTGCGCGGTCGGTGAGATAGGCCCAGGCATAGGCGATGCGGAACAACAGGAAACCGCTCGCCATGGCATCGACGGTCGGCTGAGCCGCGCCCTGCCACATGGCGACGAAGACGCCGGCCGCAAACAACGGGAAGGCTTCGAAGGCATTTAAGTGAGCGGCGTGAGCCCGCTTGCGGAACCCCTCTTGGCGCTCCAACCAGTCGCGCGGATGGGCGTTGTCGAACGAACTGTCGGCTTTGGCGAAACCCACCACCACGATGGGCATCAAACCTGCCGCCAGCACGCACCAGAATGCGAGCGGCATCATTGTCTCCTGCGCTTTTGTGTTCGGTCTACGCGCCGCTTGACCCAACGGATTGCGGCGGCTGCAACAAATCACCACAGCCCTCCTGTGCAATCGACATCAGCCCATGTCCAGAAACGAGTATCTGCGCCCCCCTTGACGTTGGGGTTGTCGATCACAAGATAACTGCGTTCGGTTGTATGATGGCTGCTCCACACTCATGTCGAAATATGTTCGCCTTCGCGATTTTCTCCGCCGCAAGCCGGAATTGGAATGGAATGCACGGTTTGACGAGATTGAAACCGTCGTGGGGTTCACTCTGCCTGAGAGCGCGAGCATCCATCGCTCCTGGTGGGCAAACTCCGGCGGCAAGGCCGCCCATCAGCGGGCCTGGCTCGATGCGGGATGGAACGTCGTCTCCGCAGATCCTTCACGTAGAACGGTGAGCTTCCGCCGGTCGCGTGTATCGGATGCGGCGCTGCTGCCACCAGCTGTCTCGAATGGGGG
>JBAWYY010000337.1:0-3698 GCA_037143285.1 Alphaproteobacteria bacterium
GCAAGCGTCAGCCTCATTCCGCGGCCGCTCGAGAGCGCCTGATCGACTGTTGCTTTAACGCCGGCGCCAGACCTGAAGGCGCCCGAAGACGAAGCGGTCAAGCAGAACTTGGCCGACTTTCACGGCAATCGCGGTTGCCATGATGATTACAGACAGGGCGGCGGCAGATGCGATGAAGCCCGCCTCGTCCATGTGAACGATGGCGATGGCCGCAAGCTTCGACGTTGGGCCATAGAGGAAGATCACGGCCGAGACCGTGGTCATGGCATTCACGAACAGATAGACCGCGATATCGAGGATCGCCGGCATGGAAATCGGCACTGTGACGCGGTTGAAGGTGCGCCAGAACGGCACCTGCAACGAGGCGGACACCGCCTCGAACTCGCCGTCGATCTGCTTTAGCGCTGTCGTCGCGGTCACGTGGGCGACGGTATAGAAATGGATGATGCAGTTGAGCGTGATCAGCGCGACCCCGCCATAGAGAAAGCCGAGGGGGTTCCAGGTTGCGTTGAAGAAGAAGACATAGCCGAGACCGAGCACCAAGCCCGGGACCGCCATGGGCAACATGACCATGAGGGCCGCCACCGCGCGGAGGGCGGGAGCTGCCTTAACCTTTTCGATGAGATAGGCGCCGGTGAAAATGAGCGCCGTGCCGAAAACGGCAGCGGCGACCGACATCTGGACCGAAGTCACATAGACCTGCCAACCGCCCGGCTCGGCATTGGAAAAGTCGTAATGCGCGATGGTGAGGCTGAGATTATAGGGCCAGTAGCGGATGAAAGAGGCCCAAACCGCCACCGCCACAACAAAGATGACGAGCGCTGCGATCAGCATGCAGAAGGCCAGCAACGTCAGGTCGCGTGCGGCCCTCGGCTTTGCGACATAGGGCACGGAACGGGCCGAAAGCTGCGCTGTCTGACTTGAGCGCAGCCAGCGGTCGACCGCGAAAGCAAAGACGGCGGGGATGAGCAAGATCATGCCGACGACCGCGCCCATCTCAAAATTCTGCTGACCGACCACCTGTTTATAGGCGTCGGTCGCGAGCACGGAAAACTGGCCGCCGATGACCTTGGCGATGCCGAAATCGGTGATCACCAGGGTGAAAACAACGACCGCGGCCGACACAAGCCCATAGCGAGCGCCGGGCAGCGTGATGGTGGTGAAGACGCGGCTTCGCGATGTGCCCATGGCGTCAGCCGCCTCGTAGAGGCGACCGTCAGCCAGCGAGAGCGCGGTTGCGAGGATCATCACTGCCGGCGGCAGGCAGTAAAAGATATGCGCCAGCACGATGCCGATGGGCCCATAGATCGAGGCCCCGAATAGCAGGTCCTTGGCAAAGCCCTGATTGCCGAAAATATAGATGAAGGAGAGTGCCGGCAGCAGCGAAGGCGCAAAAATCGGCAGGAGCGCGATGGCCTGAAACAGCCCTTTGGCGGGAATGGTCGAGCGCGTCAGCCCATAGGCATAGACGAAGGCGATGGGGATCACGATGACCGTTGAGATGATCGCGACCATCAGCGAGTTGATGAGCGATCCGACCAGCGCCGGCGTCGAGACATAGCGGGCGTAATTGGCGAGCCCGACGAAGGCGCCGGTGTCATTCTGGAAACTCTTGGAGAGCAGCGTCCAGAGCGGAAGCCCTAGAAAGATCAACAGAAAAACAACGAGCCCGCCGACGAGCAGACTTGCAACGGTTGCTTCCGACCCGCGCCTTGGGGAGGCCGGTGACGAGACAGGGCTCGCAATTGTCATGACACCTTGGCCTCAAAGACGCGGATCGCTTCTTGGGGAAGGCGGACAGAGACCTTTTCGCCCATCTGCGGGATGGCATGGTCGGCGGGAACATCAACCAAAAGCGTCTGCCCCTCAGGGCCGTCGACCTTGACCCTTACGAAGGATCCGAGGAAGGCGATATCCGCCACCGAGCCCGGTAAGCCGCCATTGGGCGGGCTTTCGAGGCGGGCCGCCTCCGGGCGGATCGCCAGCGTGACCTTCTGCCCGACCGTATAATCACTCTCTACCGGCAGCTCATGGCCGCCGAGGGTCGCGCGATGAGGGGCGGACATGGTTGCAGTCAGAAAGCTCATCGTGCCAACAAAGTCAGCCACATAGGGCGTTGACGGTTGGCGATAGATCTCCGTCGGCGTGCCGACTTGGTCGATCTGGCCCTGGTTCATCACGACGATGCGGTCGGCGAGAGCCAGCGCTTCTTCCTGGTCGTGGGTGACCATGATGGTGGTGACGCCGAGGCGGCGTTGAAGCGAGCGGAGCTCTTCGCGCAGGCGCACGCGCACCTTGGCATCAAGCGCCGAGAGCGGCTCATCAAGGAGGAGGAGCGAGGGCGAGGTGGCCAGTGCACGGGCGAGCGCCACGCGCTGTTGTTGTCCGCCAGAAAGCTGCACCGGATATTTTTGGGCTTGGTCGGCAAGGCCCACAGTGCCCAATAACTCATTCACCCGAGCGGCGATTTCAGTGGATGACCGACCCCGATTGACGAGGCCGTAGCCGATATTGGCCGCAACCGTCAGGTTGGGGAACAGTGCATAGGACTGAAAGACGATGCCAAAATCGCGCTCGGACGGCGGAGCACGGGAGACATCACGCCCGCCCATCTCGATGCTTCCCTCGTCTTGCTGATCGAGACCGGCGATCGCCCGCAGCAAGGTGGTTTTGCCGCAGCCGGAGGGCCCCAGAAAGCAGACGAATTCGCCGCGTGCGATATCGAGATCGACAGATTTCAGCGCTGTGAAGGCACCGAACCGCTTGACGATCCCGCGAAGGCTGACATGGGCGTGATCGCTCACGGCAACTCCCCTTGGGCGAGCAAGCGGTCAATGCCTTCGACCACGGGCAAGAGGTCGGCAATGGTGTCGATCACCATGTGAGCGCCGGCGGCTTCCAAGACTTTTCGGGCACGGTCGGTCGCCTTTTCTTGCTGCGACGGGGTGAGTGCTGTCCATTCTGCAAGCGAGCGGCCAGTTTCGTTGCCGGAGGCCGCAACCCCCACAGTCCAAGTCCCGGCAGCCAGACCCTCTTCAATGCCGGGTGCGGTGTCATCTACTTTAATAACAGTCGCCGGCGGGTAGACGCCAAGGTCCGCGAAGGTGCGATACATCATTAGAGGGCTTGGCCGGCCCGCTGCCAGATCGCCCGCGCAGACGAGATTATCGGGCGCATAGCCATTTCGGGCGGCAATCGGCAGGATCTCGTTCATGATCTCGCGGGTATAGCCGGTGGTGGAGCCGATCTTGATGCCGCGCGCGCGCAGCGCCTGAACCGTCTCAACCGCGCCGGGGATGAAGTCTGCGTGGTCCTTGGCAACAGCCACGTTCATCGGCACGAAGACCTCATAGACCCGGTCGATATCGGCCTCACCAGGCGCATGGCCATGGGCCTTGGTCCAGGCCGAGACGATGCGCGGCAGGCTCATCAGATCGCTGATATGATCGCGCTTGGCCTTGCCCATGGGGCCGCGCGCTTCGGCAATGGAGATCTCGACGCCAAACTGGGCAAAGGCCTCGACAAAAACGCCCATCGGCGCGCGCGACCCAAAATCAATGACCGTGCCGGCCCAGTCGAAAACCACTGCTTTGACGCGCATCACGCCACCCTCTGCCTATGTCCCATCAAGACCTAGAGCAATATTCGACCAGATTGAACCAGCGCCGTTCGGTCGTGGCGAGGCGGTCCGGCAGGAG
>JBAWYY010000338.1:0-3693 GCA_037143285.1 Alphaproteobacteria bacterium
TGACGTCCTTCAACGTCGTCTCGGAGATCGCCATCGTTCCCGAGAGGGAGTGGAGGATCCCGACCTTAATCGGTTCGGCCTGCGCAAAGGCCGGACCCGGGAGACCGGCGGCAAGGGCCGCACCAGCGGTACCCATCAACAGATGGCGCCGCGTCAAAGAGGGGGCAAAAAGTTCGGACATGAGGAAAAGCGCTCCCGTGCAAGTGTGAGATCGACCCGTGTCGACCTTCTTGTTACGGCAATCGATGACGCAACGGGCGTGCCAACTTGCGCGAGCGGGCCGCGCTATCGCCTAAGCCCATGATCGAGCGCAACATCCTGATCGGCGGCTTTGACCAGACCTGAGCCATCCTGCGTGAAACCGCGTAGAGCACTGGCGCATTTTCTAGGCACCACAACCTAGGCAAATGACGCTCAAAATGGCTACTTTTTGTGCAATACGTTTGCGCGCGCCGCTTCGCCTAGCAAGCGCGCTCTATCTGGCGTGGTATTAAGCTCACGCTCGGGCTTCCTGACATCGCTTGTTTGCCAGCCACCTTGCAAAATTACCTTCGGCACGCCATCTCGCTGCCCCGTCAGCCACCCATCGGAGACCACCTTCCCCATGACTATTGCCGACGCCACCGCCCCCGAAAATCGCCCGTTCGAGGCCGATGTCGCAAAGCTGCTGCACTTGATGGTGCATTCAGTCTATTCGGACAAAGATGTGTTTCTGCGCGAGCTTGTCTCAAACGCTGCCGATGCCTGCGAGAAGCTGCGCTATGAAGCCATCGCCCAGCCTGAGCTCCTCGCAGACGACGCCTCCCCGCGCATCACCATCCGTGTTGACAAGAATGCTCGGCAGATCAGCATCGAGGATAACGGCATCGGCATGAGCCGTGACGAGATGGTGGACGCGCTCGGCACCATCGCCCGCTCCGGCACCAAGGCGTTCATGGACCGCATTGAAGCCTCGCAGGGCCCTGAGGGAACCCAACTGATCGGTCAGTTCGGTGTCGGCTTCTATTCCGCATTCATGGTCGCAGAGAAGGTCGAGGTCATCTCTCGTCGCGCGGGACGCGATGAGTCCCATCTTTGGGTTTCGGACGGCAAGGGCACATTTGCAGTTTCGGCCGCCGATCTAGCCCTCGCGCCCGCAAGGGGGACGCGCGTCATTCTTCATCTGATGGAGAATGCGGGCACCTATGCCGAGCGCTACACGCTTGAGCGGATCGTCAAGGCCCAGTCGGGCCACGTGCCCGTTCCCATTACCCTGATTGATGGGACGGAAGCAGATCCAATTGAGATCGCTGATGGCGCGGCGCTGTGGGTGAAGTCGAAAGCGGAGATCACGTCGGAGGCCTACAAAGACTTCTACCAGAGCCTTGGCGGAATGTTTGATGAGCCCGCGCTCACCGTCCACGTCCATGCTGAAGGTCGCCACGACTATCACCTTCTCGCCTTCGTTCCGCAGACGCGACCCTTCGACCTGTTCGAACCCGAGCGCGCCGGGCGGATGAAGCTTTACGTGCGGCGCGTGTTCATCTCCGATGAGATCGAACTGATGCCGCGCTATTTGCGGTTCGTGCGCGGCTTGATCGATTCAGCCGATCTCCCGCTGAATGTGTCGCGCGAACTGATCCAGGAAAGCCCGATCCTCACCGCGATCAAGCGTGGCGCTGCCAACCGGGTGCTAACCGACCTCAGCAAGCTCGCTGACAATGATGCGGAGGCCTATGCAAAGGTCTGGGAGGCTTTCGGTCCCGTCTTCAAGGAAGGCCTCTACGAAGACTTCGAACGCCGCGCGACCTTGCTAGGCCTCTCACGCTTCAAAACGACTTCGGGCGGCGAGGCCTGGCGGTCGATCAAAGACTATGTCGGCGCCATGCGCGAAAACCAGACGGCGATTTATTACATCACCGGTTCGGACCTCGCGCGTCTCGCGGCTTCGCCCCAACTCGAAGGCTTCCGGGCGCGCGGGATCGAGGTTCTGCTCCTCCCAGATGCTGTCGACGCTTTCTGGGTGACCGCCGGCCTCGACTATGAAGGTAAGCCGTTTAAGTCGGTCACGCAGGGTGCGAGCGATCTCGGCCTCATCCCGCTTATCGAAGCAAAGGATGAGCAAAAGCCTGAGACCACCGAAGCGGTGTCACGCTTCATTGCTGCGGCAAAGCTCGCGCTCGGCGATCACGTCGAGGACGTGCGCGCTTCAGATCGACTGACCGACAGCCCGGTTTGTGTGGTTGCGCCCGATAGCGGCATGGACCGGCAATTGGAGCGCATCCTTGCCCGCTCTGGCCAAAGGGCTGCAACCGCGAAGCCGATCCTTGAGGTCAATCCGCGTCATGACCTCATCCTAGCCTTGGCCGCGCAGGCCGAAGGCTCGGACGCCGTCGCGGATGCGGTTCACCTCCTCTTGGATGAAGCGCGCATTCTCGACGGCGACCTGCCAGTGGATGCGGTGGCCTTTGCCGCCCGCCTCACCCGCATCATGCGCCGTGGCTTGGCCTGAGCGGATGCTAACAAGCGGCGACGTGGTCAGAAATTGACCTTGTCGCCGCCCTTGAGCTCAAGGATTTGGCGCGCGTCATCGGGAGTTGCGACCTCAAGGCCGAGCCCCTCAATGATCTGGCGGACCTTTTTCACCTGTTCGGCGTTGGACTTGGCGAGCTGGCCAGGGCCGATCCAGAGGCTATCCTCAAGGCCGACGCGGACATTGCCGCCCATGGCGAGCGACATGGCGGCAATGGGAAGCTGATTGCGACCGGCGCCCAGAACAGACCAGCGATATTGGTCACCGAACAGCCGGTCGGCCGTGCGCTTCATCATCAGGACATCCTCCTGATGCGCGCCAATGCCGCCGAGAATGCCGAAGACGGATTGTACGAAGAGCGGCGCTTTGACCACGCCCCGGTCGAGGAAATGGGCAAGCGTGTAGAGGTGGCCGATGTCGTAGCACTCGATCTCGAAGCGGGTGCCATTGTTGGCGCAGGTGCGCAGGATGTATTCGATATCGGCAAAGGTGTTTTTGAACATGCCGCCGCGGGATTGCTCCAAATAGGGCTTCTCCCAGTCGTGCTTGAAGTCCGTGAACCGCTCGAGCATGGGGTACAGCCCGAAGTTCATCGTGCCCATGTTCAAGCTCGCAACTTCCGGCGCGAAGGTCGCAGCAGGTTTCACGCGTTCTTCGACCGACATGGTCGGCGCACCGCCGCTGGTGAGGTTCACCACGCAGTTTGAGCTTTGCTTGATCACCTTGAGGAACGGGGCAAAGGCCTCAAGCGACTGATCGGGCTTGCCGGTCTTCGGGTCGCGTACGTGCAGGTGAACAATAGCGGCACCCGCCTCTGCCGCACCAATGGCCGCATCCGCAATTTCCTGGGCGGTGATGGGCAGGTAGGGCGACATGGAGGGCGTATGGATTGCCCCCGTCACGGCGCAGGTGATGATGACTTTGCGGCCTTTGGCCATGGCGGTTCTCCTGAATTGAGATCGAATTGGGTGGCTTGAGAGGAACAGTTCTTAGGCTAGCTCGGCTTTTTTGGCTGGGCTCTTTTATGGGCTTTGAGAGCCGCGAGTTGGCCGTCGCGCCAGAGCGTCAGTTTTTTGATGCGCTCTGGCGTTTGCGCACCCGTCCATTCGGCCATGACGGCCTTGGCATTGGCTGATGTGAACGCATCACGCCCTGCTAACCGGCCAAGATTTTCGCCGTAA
>JBAWYY010000339.1:0-3670 GCA_037143285.1 Alphaproteobacteria bacterium
GATGAAGCGCGGCATTGGTCGAGCCGCCAGAGGCAGCCACAACGGTCGCCGCGTTCTCCAACGCCTTCAGTGTGACGATGTCGCGGGGGCGAATGCCCTTGGCGAGCAGGTCCATGATCTGTTCGCCGGCGGCAGCGCAGAATTGGTCGCGGATCTCGTAAGGCGCCGGGGCGCCCGCTGAATAGGGCAGCGCAAGCCCAATCGCTTCAGAGACGGTCGCCATCGTGTTGGCAGTAAACTGTGCGCCGCAGGCACCCGCAGACGGGCAACCCACGCGCTCCAACTCATCGAGGTCCTCGTCCGACATCTCGCCGACCGAATGGCGACCAACGGCCTCGAACAGGTCCTGCACGGTCACCTGACGGCCACGGAACGTGCCCGGCAAGATCGAACCGCCATAAATGAAGATCGACGGGACATTGAGACGCACCATGGCCATCATCATACCCGGCAGCGACTTGTCGCAACCGGCAAGGCCAACGAGCGCGTCATAGGAATGGCCGCGCATGGTGAGTTCGACCGAGTCGGCGATGATCTCGCGCGACGGCAGCGAGGATTTCATGCCGGAATGGCCCATGGCGATGCCATCGGTCACCGTGATGGTGCAGAACTCGCGCGGCGTACCGGCGGCCGAGGCAACGCCCTTCTTCACGGCCTGCGCCTGACGCATCAGCGAGATATTGCAGGGAGCGGCCTCGTTCCAACAGGTCGCCACACCCACGAGCGGCTGATGGATCTGCTTGGTCGTCAGACCCATGGCATAGAGATAGGACCGATGCGGCGCCCGCTCTGGACCCTCCGTCACGTGGCGCGACGGCAGCTTCTGTTTGTTGAAGGAAAAATCGGTCATGGCGTTCCCCGCATGGTTGACGGTGCGGGACGCGAACTGCCCGAACCGACAGATGTTATGGACCCGCAAGCAACGGGTGCCTTCTGGTGTCCTGCCATCTCGTTACGGTGAAGTGAAGCCATCGAAGAAAAAATCCACGCATGCACGAAACATCTGGCTTGGACCAACTGCCGCGCCAGAGGAGGCATCGTCTCGGCCTGTGGCGGGAATGGGGCAAATTATGATTAACGGCCCGACCTGATGCGACCATTTTCGAGCTGTTGCGAAAACGTCACGTTTGAGCGCGCCCTCGTGCCTCCGGCCAGTCCACGGGCAGGTGAACCAGATCGTCCGGGGTGTCGATGTCGGGCAATGGTTCCAGTTCGCTCATGGACAAACCGAGCGACCGAACTCGGGCCCGGGTCTCTGCCATGACGCTAGGCGTGCTCCAGGTCATATCTTGGAACAAGGGTACGATGGGCTTGCGCAAACCCACCAAGACATACCCCCCGTCGAGGGCCGGTACGAAGACGATGTCGGCTTTGTCGCGCAACTCGGCTTGGGCGCGCTGCAAAATGGTCGAGTTCAGGCCGGGGCAGTCGGTACCCACCAGCAGAGCCGGGCTCTGGGCCTCGAAAGCGGCATGCATACGATAGCCGAGATCGGTGTCGGGCTGTTGGCGCAAGGCCACGGCATGCACGCGCGCCAGCGCCTGGAAAGCAGGGTGTTCGAGGTCCGGATCACACCACAACATGACCGGTGCCACGGTGCTGGCCGTTGCAACAGTCCGTTCAAGAAGCCGTTGGGCGAGACGCGCGGCGCCCTCCTCGCCAAGCGCCGGAACAAGTCGGGTTTTCGCTCGCCCCGGCACAGGTGCCTTGGCGAGAACATGGATGGGGATGACGTTATTGCGCGGTCGGCGCATAGCCGTACCGATGCGCAAGTTTAGCAGGATCGGCGCCGAGCCAATGATCGAAGCGCAAACGCCACATCAAGAACACCGTGCGCCAGAAACCATGGGTGTCCCAGCGCCGCCCCGACGTCGTCACCCTCTCGCGGAGACAGGCGGGCTTACTCATCGCCAGCAATCGGCGTGAGAGATCGATATCCTCCATCAGCGGCTGATCCGGAAATCCGCCCACGGCTTCAAAGGCCTGCCGCGTCACGAATATGGCCTGATCACCGGTCGCAATACCGCTGAACCGCGAGCGAATATTCATGAGCCTAGCGACGACCTTCAGACCGGGGTGGCGCCCAGCGATCATGACATCAAACCGGCCCCAAAGCGCGCCGCCGTTGATTGCCGCCACGATCAGCCGGTCCGCATTCGGCGGCAGCCGCGTGTCCGCATGAAGGAACAAGAGAATGTCGCCGCTGCTCGCTCCCGCACCCGCATTCATCTGGCGAGCACGTCCCCGCGGTGACGAGATGACCGACACATCGCAATCTTTCGCATTCTCGACCGTCTTATCGCTCGATCCACCGTCGACCACGATCACTTCAGCGGACCCGAGGGACGAATGCGCATCGCGGATCGCACCAGCGATACTCGCTTCTTCGTTCAGGACCGGCATGACGGCTGAGATCGTCACAAGAACCCCATCACAAGCGGCATGTTCGCTGGCCCCTGAACCGGGACCAACAATGGTATTTTAGATTCAGTGGACGAACCTAGTCGCAAAACGTGTTCTTCACCTCATCAGTAACACGCGATTGCAAGGGGTGCACGCAGCAAGCGCGACGTTACGTCATCCGATTTCAGCAAGCAGAGCGAGCGCTGCCTCAACCTTGATCTTCCGGGCCACGGCCTCTTCGCGCTTCTCACGCTGCTCTTCGACAATCTCTTCCGCCGCATTGGCGATGAACCGCTCGTTGGTCAGCTTCGCATCGCATCGCGCGATGTCGCCATCAGCTTCCTTCAACGCTTTGGAAAGTCGCACTTTCTCGGCGGCAAGATCGATAACGCCGGCAAGCGGCAACGCGATAATCTCGCCCCGGACGACAAACTGCACAGCCCCCTTCGGCGCGCTCGCAACGCTGTCGACGGCGGAGATTCGGGCGAGCCGGCGCAAAAGATCGTCGTGCCGCGCGGCGCGCTTGGTGGTCTCATCGCTGCAACCGACCAAGAGAAGCGGCACCTGCGCCCCTGGCGCGATCCCCATTTCTGCGCGCACCGAACGGATCGTGGTGATCGCATCAACCAGCCAGCCGATTTCGGCTTCCGCATCGGGGGCTTCAAGCCCGGCGAGCGTCGGCCAAGCGGCAAGAGCCAGCACGCTCTCGCGCGGCTCACCCACCTGCCCCGTCACGGTCCATAGTTCCTCCGTTATGAAGGGCATGAACGGGTGGAGGAGCTTCAAGATCTGATCGAGCACCCAGGCTGTGGTTGCCCTGAGTTCGGCCTTAGCGCCCTCATCGGTCCCGGTGAAGATTGGCTTGGCAAATTCCAGATGCCAGTCGCAGAAGACATTCCAGACGAACCGGTAGACGGCGCCGGCAGCGTCATTGAATCGGTATGCTTGGATCCCGGCTTCGGTCTCGGCAACCGCCCTCACCGTCTCACCGATGATCCAACGCGCGAGCGTACCTTCCACCTTGTGCGGATCGAAGCCCGTCACGCGATGACACTCGTTCATTTCCGCAAAGCGTGCGGCATTCCAAAGCTTAGTCGCAAAATTGCGGTAGCCTTCCACACGGCCGGTGGCGAGCTTGATGTCGCGCCCCTGGGCGGCCATGGCCGCAAGTGTGAAGCGCAGAGCATCGGCGCCATATTGATCGATCAGCACCAAGGGATCGATCACATTGCCCTTGGACTTACTCATCTTCGCGCCCTTCTCGTCG
>JBAWYY010000340.1:0-3669 GCA_037143285.1 Alphaproteobacteria bacterium
GTGAAAACCGGCTTGTTGTCGATGGTCTGGGTCGATCCCTGGACGGTGAAATAACCGTCGCCATTGATCGCCATATGGGTGGGATTGGAGCTCGCCTGGATCTGGCCCTGCACCGTATTGGTCTGGCGCGAATAGCCGTTCACAGAACCCGACAATTCTCGCCTGGAGCCACCATCGGGAATCATGTCGACGAAGCTCGTCTCGACACGCTTGAACCCGGTTGTCTGCGAATTGGCGATATTGCCCGAGATGTTCTCGAGCGCATAGGCTTGAGCTGACAGGCCACTCACCGCCGTCGTCATGGCGCCAAAGATACCCATTACTACCCTCCAACAGACCCCGACGAACTGGTCGGGAACGATGCGATGGCACCGTGTCGAGGGAGGGGTTTGCACGGCCTGTGCCAGTCGCGTTTGTTGATTGCTCCCAGCAATTTCAACGATTTATATGGTTAATCAATCGTTTAGCTTGATATCACTCGGCAGATAAGGGGTGCAGGGCGGCAATTCCTGCCGGGTGCTTGCCGCGCGAAGGCCGGCCCCCTACTGTCCCGCCCGATAACGAACGACCCGAGCAAGGAGTGATTATGGCGGGCAAACGATTTGATGGGACATCCGGCTACGTGGCCACCGATGATCTCAAGGTCGCGGTGAATGCCGCAATCACCTTGGAGCGCCCGCTCCTCGTGAAGGGCGAGCCTGGCACAGGCAAGACCGTACTTGCCATCGAAGTGGCGAAGGCGCTCGGCGCCCCCCTGATCGAATGGCACATCAAGTCGACCATCAAGGCTCAGCAAGGCCTTTATGAATATGACGCGGTCTCGCGGCTGCGCGACAGCCAGTTGGGCGAAGCCAAGGTCAAGGACATCGGCAATTACATCCGCCGCGGCAAATTATGGGAAGCCTTCACCGCAGAGACACGGCCCGTTCTCTTGATCGACGAAATCGACAAGGCCGACATCGAATTCCCCAACGATCTCCTCCAGGAGCTCGATCGGATGGAATTCTTCGTCTACGAGACCGGCGAAACCGTGAAGGCCGTGCGCCGGCCCATCGTGATGATCACATCGAACAATGAGAAGGAACTGCCGGACGCGTTCCTGCGTCGCTGCTTCTTTCATTACATCAAGTTCCCCGACGCTGAGACCATGGGCCAAATTGTCGAGGTCCATTTCCCCGGCATCAAACAGAAGCTGGTGTCTGAGGCGCTGCGCATCTTCTACGAGGTGCGCGATGTGCCGGGCCTGAAGAAAAAGCCTTCGACCTCGGAGCTGCTCGACTGGTTGAAGCTCCTGATGGTGGAGGATATGTCGCCGGAGACGCTGCGCGAAAAGGACCCGCGCAAGATGATCCCGCCCCTCCACGGTGCGCTCTTAAAGAACGAGCAGGACGTGCATCTGTTCGAGCGATTGGCCTTCCTCGCCCGGAGAGGCTGATGCATCGGCGGGTCAGCGCGGCCGCTTTGTTCGCGATCCTGATCGCGGCCGGCGGCTGCGCGCAAATCGCAACCGAAACGCCAGGGCCCGGCGCAACAGTGGCGGGTCCGCCGCCCGCTTTGGGCTCAGCGCCCGCAGCACGCCCGTCACCGGAGGCAAGCCCCTGGGCGATCGAGCGACAGATCGCTGGCTGCAAGGCGCCTCCCCCGAGGCCGGCCGCAGGTCAAGCGGCACCGCCTCCACGGACGGAACCTGACCCCTGCCCGGCCCTGCTCGCGCTCGTCGACGATGATGTCGGCGAGATCCGCAATCTCGTCCAGGCGGTGGCGGCGAGCGCGCGCGGCCTCGACACCAATTGGGAAAATGCCGCCCGCGCCCGCCGCGAGCTTGCGGTGTCGGTCTATCCCGATGCGGCAGGCGACGCCAATTGCCGGACGGTGACCGCAACCTTGACCGTGTTCCAGCCACCAAGCCCGCGCCGGGGGACACCACCCGGAGAGCCGCAGGCGGTGCCCCTCGATGACCAGCGGCTGTGCCGAAGCGGCACCGAGGTCTGGGAACCGCGGGTGACAGGATGAGCAGAAATCCTAGACGCGTCCCGGCCAGTTCTGTAGGACTTTGACCATGTTCATTACCTTCTTCCACGACCTCAAGAAGGCCGGCGTGCCGGTGACCGTGCGGGAATATCTGACCCTCATGGAGGCGTTGGATGCCGATATCATCGAGCGCTCGCCCGAGAACTTCTATTACCTGTCGCGCGCCACACTGGTGAAGGACGAGCGCAATATCGACAAGTTCGATAAGGTCTTCGGCACCACCTTCAAAGGTCTTGAGAGCGTCGCCGAGGGCATTGAGGCTGAGATCCCCGAGGAATGGCTGCGCAAGCTCACCGAGAAATTCCTGACGGAGGAAGAGAAAGCCCAGATCGAAGCGCTCGGCGGCTGGGACAAGATCATGGAGACGCTGAAAAAGCGGCTCGAAGAGCAGAAGGGTCGCCACCAGGGCGGCAATAAGTGGATCGGCACCGGCGGCACCTCCCCCTTCGGCGCCTATGGCTATAATCCCGAGGGCGTCCGCATCGGGCAGGACGGCAACCGCAATTTCCGCGCGGTGAAGGTCTGGGATAAGCGCGAGTTCAAGGATTACGACGACACCGTCGAACTCGGCACGCGCAACATCAAGGTAGCGCTGCGTCGCCTGCGCAAATTCGCGCGAACCGGCGCCCCCGACGAACTCGACCTCGACGGCACCATCCGCGAAACCGCGCGCAACGGCTATCTCGACGTTCAGATGCGCCCCGAACGGCGCAATGCCATCAAGGTGCTGCTGTTCTTCGACGTCGGCGGGTCCATGGACTGGCATATCCAGCTGGTGGAAGAGCTCTTCTCCGCCGCGCGCACCGAGTTCAAGCATATGGAGCACTTCTACTTCCACAATTGCTTGTACGAGAAGCTTTGGAAGAAGAACTCCCGCCGCTTTGACGAGACCCTGCCCACCTGGGACGTGCTTCATAAATTCGGCAATGATTACAAAGTGATTTTTGTGGGCGACGCCTCCATGAGCCCCTATGAGATCGTTCAGCCCGGCGGTTCGGTGGAGCATTTCAACGAAGAGGCCGGCGTCACCTGGATGAAGCGGGTCTCGGAGATCTATCCCAATTGCGTCTGGATCAACCCGGTGAAGGAAAAGCATTGGGAATACACCCACTCCATCACCATGATGAAGGACATCATGGCCGGCCGGATGTTCCCGCTCACCCTTGATGGCCTGGATAAGGCGATGAAGGCCTTGGTGCGCTGATTGGCCCCCTGACCACCATGCCCCCGCAAGATCCGCCGCGCCAAGACATGACCGACGAGCCCGATCACGTGGCAGTCCCGACCTATGGCCATAAGCCCAAGGTGATCGGCGGCGAGATCGTGTTCAAGATCGAGGGCGACCAGCTCACCTGGGTCGACGGCGTCAACAGCGACAGCTTAGCCCTCCATCAGATCGAGAGCGTGCGCTTGAGCTTCCGGCCCGCCAATCTGACCCTGCACCGCTATCGTTGCGACATCCGCCAAAGGCTCGGCCGACGCATCTGGTTCTCCAATATCTCGCTGCGCGGCTTGGCGGACCTTAATGCCGACGACCCCGCCTATCGCTCTTTCGTGAGCGAACTCTGCCGGCGCATTGCCGAGCGTTCGCCCAAGGCCGTTTTTCTTGGCGGTGAGCCGATGTGGCGCTATGCGCCG
>JBAWYY010000341.1:0-3621 GCA_037143285.1 Alphaproteobacteria bacterium
GATCCTCACGCTGCTTGCGGCCCACGAGGCGGCCGACCGCTACGATCACACAAGCCTGCGCCACGTGATCTATGCGGGATCGCCCATGTATCGCGCCGATCAGCAGGCGGTCTTGGGCAAGCTCGGCAAATGCATCGTCCAATATTTTGGGCTGGGCGAAGTCACCGGTAACATCACCGTTTTCCCAGCGCGAGAGCACGATCAAGACGACGCGATCCAGGGACGGATCGGCACCTGCGGCTATGCTCGCACCGGCATGGACGTGCGCATCTTCGACGATGAGGGACGAGAATGCGCAACCGGCGTCCAAGGCGAGATTTGTGTGGCAGGTCCGGCGGTTTTCGCGGGCTATTTCGATAATCCCGAGGCCAATGCCAAAGCCTTCCGCGATGGCTTCTTTCGCACCGGAGATCTCGGTGTCTGCGATGCCGAGGGCTATATCAGCATCACCGGACGTGCCTCGGATATGTATATTTCCGGCGGCTCCAACGTCTATCCCCGCGAGATCGAAGAGCTCATCCTGACCCACCACTCAGTCGCCGAAGTGGCGGTGCTTGGCATGCCGGACCGGCGATGGGGAGAGATCGGCGTAGCCGTGATCGTGCCGAAAGCTGGCGAAGCGACGGAAGAAGCGACAATTCTCGCCCATCTCGACGGCAAGCTCGCCCGCTACAAAATGCCAAAGCAGGTGTTTTTCTGGAGCGAACTGCCAAAATCCGGCTATGGGAAAGTTCCTAAACGTCTTATTCGCGAGAAACTGATTGAAACCGGCGCTCTTGCGCAGGACAGATGATTTCAAATAGGCCGCATGGCCCGTTGCCGCTGGCAGCGATGCCCGGCTATGGTCCCCCTCCCGTGAAGCACGGCAAACGAGATAAAAATCATGAGTGAAACGCCTGAAGGTCGCCGGACGCGGCCGACAATCACCGACCAAGAAGCGCTCGCTTTCCACTCGGTCGGAAAGCCCGGCAAACTTGAGGTGGTGCCGACCAAGCCCATGGCGACTCAGCGCGACCTATCGCTGGCCTATTCGCCGGGCGTCGCAGTCCCGGTGCTCGCCATCGCACAGGACCCGAATCTGGCCTTCGACTACACGACGCGCGGCAACATGGTGGCCGTGATTTCGAACGGCACCGCCATTCTTGGCCTGGGCAATCTCGGCGCACTCGCATCAAAGCCGGTGATGGAAGGCAAGTCGGTTCTCTTCAAGCGCTTTGCCGATGTGGACTCCATCGATCTCGAAGTCGACACCGAGGACGCTGATAAATTCATCGATGCCGTCCGCTATCTCGGTCCCTCCTTCGGCGGCATCAATCTCGAAGATATCAAAGCGCCGGAATGCTTCATCATTGAGCAGCGGCTGCAGGAGCTCATGGACATCCCAGTGTTCCATGACGACCAGCACGGCACGGCAATCATCGCGGCGGCCGGTCTCTTGAACGCGCTCAGCATCACCGGTCGCACCGTGAAGTCGACGCGCCTTGTCGTGAACGGTGCAGGCGCCGCCGGCATTGCCTGCGTCGAACTCCTGAAAGCCATGGGCTTCGCGCCGGACAATGTGATCCTTTGCGATACCAAGGGTACAGTGTGGCGCGGCCGGACCGAGGGCATGAACCAGTGGAAGTCCGGTCATGCGGCCGTGACCGATGCGCGCACATTGGCGGAAGCCGTGAAGGGCGCCGACGTGTTTTTCGGTCTTTCGGTCAAAGGCGCACTCACCGCCGAGATGGTCATGTCCATGGCGCCGAAGCCCATCATCTTCGCCATGGCCAATCCGGACCCGGAGATCACGCCCGAGGAAGTGCACGCCGTTCGCTCGGATGCGATCGTTGCCACTGGCCGCTCTGATTATCCCAATCAGGTCAACAATGTGCTGGGCTTCCCGTTCCTGTTCCGTGGTGCGCTCGATGTCCGTGCGACCAAGATCAACATGGAAATGAAGATCGCGGCGGCCAATGCCTTGGCCGAGCTTGCGCGCGAGGACGTGCCGGACGATGTGGCCGCAGCCTATGGCGGCGGGCGCCCCAAGTTCGGCCCTGAATATATCATCCCCGTGCCCTTCGATCCCCGGCTCATGTATGCCGTGCCGCTGGCTGTCGCCAAAGCCGCGATGGAAACGGGCGTTGCCCGTAAGCCCATTGTCGATTTGGAGCGTTATAAGCAGCAGTTGATCGCCCGGCTTAATCCAGTGGCCGGCGTGCTTGCGCGCATCTTTGAGCGTGCGCGCCGCTCGCCCAAGCGCATCGTCTTTGCCGAGGGCGAAGAGGAGCAGGTGATCCGCGCCGCCCAGAGCTTCGTCAACCAGAACTTGGGGACGGCCATTTTGGTCGGCCGCGAAGATCGGGTCCGGGCGACCGCAGAAGCGGCCGGCATCGACCTCAAAGACGGGATCGAGATCGCCAATGCGCGGCTCTCAACCCGCAATGTGGACTATGCCAACCAGCTCTATGAGCGCCTGCAGCGGGAAGGCTATTTGTTCCGCGACTGCCAAAGGCTGGTGAACCAGGACCGCAATATCTTCGCGGCCTGCATGGTCGCCGCCGGCGATGCGGATGGCATGGTGACGGGTGTGACACGCAACTATTCGAGCGCGCTCGAGGATGTTCGCCGTGTGATCGATACGAAGCCCGGCCACCGCCTCATCGGCGCGTCGATTGTGCTCGCTCGTGGCCGCACCGTGGTGGTGGCCGATACTGCCATCACTGAAATGCCGACCGCGCAGGAATTGGCGCAGATCGCGATCCAGGCGGCCCATGTGACGCGCCGCCTTGGCACCGAGCCGCGCGTGGCGATGCTCGCTTATTCGAACTTCGGCCACCCCAAGGGCGAATGCTCGGAAAAGGTGATCGAGGCCGTACGCATTCTCGATAGCCGTCGCGTCGACTTCGAGTATGACGGCGAAATGGCAGCAGACGTTGCTCTCAACCGCGAGCTCATGGCCGCTTATCCGTTCTGCCGTTTGTCAGGGCCGGCCAATGTCTTGGTCATGCCCGCGTTCCACTCCGCTTCCATCTCCACCAAGATGATGCAGGAATTGGGTGGGGCGACTGTGATCGGGCCGCTTCTGGTCGGCCTCGACAAGGCAGTGCAGATCGTGCCGTTGGGTGCCAAGGACTCCGACATCGTCAATATGGCTGCGCTCGCAGCCTATAATGTCGGGGCTTAGCGCGTCGGCGTCGCAACGCTAGAGGCTGATCGCGCGACAACGCGGTCAGCTTGCGCGCGAAGCCCGTCGCCCGCGCCGTTTGGCTGGCAGGCTCACTTCTGGCATCGCACCGGGAACGAGCAGCGCAATCGCTTCCGCCAGATGCTCGCGGTTCAGTGGTTTGGTGACGAAGCCGTCCATGCCGGCGGCCAGGGCGGCCTCACGGTCTTCAACAAAGGCGTTAGCCGTGAGCGCAATGATCGGCAGGTGCCGGTCTTGGCCCTCAGCGCCGCGAATAGCACGAGTTGCTGCAAGGCCATCCAGCTCGGGCATCTGCATGTCCATCAAGACGAGATCAACAGGTGCTTTGGGATCAAGGGCCGCTGCAACCGCCGCCCGCCCGTCTTGAACCCAAACCGGGCGATGGCCGAGCTTCTCAAGCAGCCGGCGAGCCAAGAGTGCGTTGATCTCGTTAT
>JBAWYY010000342.1:0-3615 GCA_037143285.1 Alphaproteobacteria bacterium
CCGTGATGCGCTTTCGCGACTGAGGCCACAGTCTTACCCGCAGCTTCCATGGCAGCACCCGGCACCATCACGCCGCGCGTTACACCGTCCCGTAGTTTGACCTTGAGCGTGAAGCCGTCGGGCTTGATCGACAGCGTCTCCTTGATCTTCAGCTTGTACTTCTTGTGATCAAACAGTTGGAAGCGCTGCAGGATCATCCCGAGAACAAGGGTTGCTTCCTGCATGGCAAACTGGCGGCCGATACAGGCGCGCTGGCCATTGCCGAAGGGCTTGTAAGCATTGACCGGGCGCGCGGCCTCTGCCTCGCGCGAGAACTGCTCGGGATCAAACTTCTCCGCGTTCGGCCCCCACACCGAGGTGTCGCGATGGAGCATCAGGGTGAGCGCCGTGATGAAGGTGCGCTCCTTCACCGGATAGCGCCCGCCGATCACCTCATCCTTGTAGGGATAGAGCCCGAAGGCTGGAGCCGTCGGCCACAGGCGCAGCGCCTCTTTCAGCACTTGGCTCACATAGACGAGTTGGTTCACCTGAGCATAAGTCGGCTGAACCGCGACATCGCGTCCAAGCACCCGGTCAACTTCGTCATAGGCCTTGGCGAGGACGTCGGGATTGTTGACGAGATAGAAGAGCGCAAAGGACATGAGGCCCGACGTGGTCTCGTGTCCGGCGATCAAGAACGTATTGATCTGATAGCGGATATTCTCATCCGACAGGCTTTCGCCCGTGACCTTATCGACGCCGGCGAGCATATAGTTGAGCAGGTCCTTCTGCTCGCCACCGCCCCGCCGACGCTCGCGGATGATGTCGTCCACAAGCTTGTTCATATAGGCGACGTCGTCCTTCAACGTCGCTAGGCGGTTACGCAGCATCACCTGTTCAAAGGGCAGCCCGCGCTGAGCCATACAGGTCTCGAGCGTGCGTGTGAGCGCGTCAATGAAGGGGTGATAGTCACGGCGATAGAATGAGTTAAAGCGATAGTCGAAGCCGCAAACGCCAATCGTGTCGAGCGCCAGCGCTGTCATGTCATGGACGACGTCGATCTCGTCGTCAGCGTTGAGCCGCTCCCATTTCAGCATCAGCTGGCTGGCGATATCCAGCATCATCGGCAGGTAGTTGACCATGGCCCGCTGGGAGAAGGTTGGCAGCAAGATATTGTGCGCCTTCGCCCAATTGGGCTCGTTTGTATCGCCCGTGAACAGGCCATCGCCGCCAATCGCGCGAATGCGGCGAAGCGAACCGCGGACCGCCTTGTCGAAGCGCTTCTCGTCACAGAGTTCGTCGACGATCTCATGGCCAGAAGCGATGAGCAGCGGCGTACCCATCATGTCTAGTTGGAACAGCGGCCCATATTGGCGCGCGAGTTCCATAAGGCTCTGCAACGGATTATCCGCGTCGATCGTGAGCATGTTGCCCACAATGGGTTTCTTCGGCGGATTTGGGATGGGCGCAAGCGCTGCGGACGATGCCATTTGTTTCCCCTGAAACACGGCTCTTTTGGCCGCCTCAACCCAGTGTTTAGCAATCGGATTTCGGATCGACAATGCGCATCCTCTAAGCCGGATTTTTTCCGCATGTGCGAAGCGGACAATTTGGCTCTTGTAATTTATGTTGCGATGCACAATATTCTGATTTCTAGGGAGTGATCGCCTCGGGGATGGTTTGATCCAATGAGGAGAAGGTCACATGATGTCGCGCTATGACCGCGACGGCGGTATCCGCAGGCTTTGGCCGGCTGATATCGCACTGTTTCGAGACCACCTCTTACGTCTCGATGCAGCAGGTCGCCACGACCGCTTTCACGGCGGAATCAACGACGCTTCTTTGGCGCTCTACGCTGCTCGCGCTCTGAGCGGCGGAACAATCATATTTGCCTGGGTTGAAAGCGGGCGCGTGCTTGGCGTCTCTGAGATGCACATTGCCAGCGCGAACGAAGCCGCAGAATGCGCCTTCAGTGTCGAGCCGAACCTGCGTCGCAAAGGCTTGGGCACAGCGCTCTTCGCCCGTGTGATCGAAGAGGCACGCGATCGCCATATCAAACAGGTGCGAGTGTCTTGCATGGCCGCCAACATGCCCATGCGCGCCCTCTCGCGGAAGTTTGGTGCCAAATTCACCTTTGAAGGCGGTGAAGCCGTCGGAACCATCGACGTGACACAAATGGCCTCGCCGCCGCTTGCAACCGAGATGTTTGAAGACGCCTTCCGGATGACCGCCCGGATGGCCCGCTTTGCGGCTGACCCCTTCGGCATCTGGTTGCCGAAACGACGTCGGCGCAAACCAGCGGAGCCGGAGCGCGTCAAAGCGCTTTGAATGACAAAAGGGGTGCCGCAAGCACCCCTTTTCTATAGTCGTAGCGGGCAAGACACGAAAAAGGGCCCGGCTTTTCAGCCGAGCCCCTTTGATCTTTTGTCGATTTGTCGAACAGGAGGCTCAGGCTGCCTTCTTCTGGCCAAACGGCAGGATCTTGCCGAGCTGCGCCTGAACGAAGCCGGCGCCTTCAGTGGCGGTCTGACGGACAACTTCATAAGCTTCCTGGGCACGGTTCACATTGGCGCGGGTGTAATCGCGCACATAGTCAACCGAAACCTGGAAGGCGTCGCGGGGCGAGGCCGCATCGGCGAGCTTCTCAACGGCGCCCAGCGTCATCGCCACATTGGCGGCAGTCGCAGCGATGATACCGTTTGAAACTTTCACGCCGGCGCCGACAACGGCGACGAGAGCGTTCTCGACCGTGGAGGTCGCCTCGATGGCGCCCTTCTCGAACTCACCAGTCCGGGTCTTGGCAGTCTCAGCAGTCTGCTTCACGAATTCACGGGCCGCGGCGGGAACCTCGATCTTGCTCTGGACGTTCGAAAGCGTCTCGAGAATTTGGTTCACGGGGGCAAAGGTGCCGGCAGCGCTAGGGGTGTCGGACTTCTTGGACTTGGTGGTCATGGCGAGATCCATCCTCGTTTGAGCTATGGTGAGCCCCGTCCCTTTTGGCCCGGGGTGTTATGGTTATTGCACGATCCATTGTGCATTGCAACATAAAATTTGCGTGCACCGCACAATGAAATGGAATTCCGATTTTTTGATCGCTTTATCAGCTTGTTACAAATCTTCATCCCCACTCAGCCCGTCCTCGCATCGTGAAGTGACGGACCTGTTCGCGCGATCAATCGGAGCCTATGGTCTGCGCCGCCCCATCGTCTGAAATCGGGAATAACTGTGACAGAGCCCGCTCCTGTCCGCGTGCGCCGCAAACCCGGCGACTTCTCGCTCACACCGCGCGATATCGAAAAACTCGCCGCGCTGAAGCGTATGCGGATCATCGCAACCTCTTTGCTGGTGTTCAGCGTGTGCCTGCTCGTGGTCGCGAGGCTCCTAGAGCATCGCCATCCCGCATGGGGATTTGTCGCAGCCTTCGCGGAAGCCGCCACCATTGGCGGCATCGCCGATTGGTACGCCATCGTTGCGCTGTTCAAACACCCGATGGGCCTTCCTATCCCTCATACCGCGATCATCCCGGAAAACCGCGACCGCATCGCGCAGAGCCTCGGCGAATTCGGCGACACCCACTTTCTGGCGCCGGCACCCGTGGAAGCCAAACTGCGTGAAGTCGACTTTGCCGGCCATGTG
>JBAWYY010000343.1:0-3610 GCA_037143285.1 Alphaproteobacteria bacterium
GATATCCAGCGCGTCCATGTCTCGACCGATTTCGGCCAGCGCTGGCGTGCGATGACCTTGGCGGAGGCCAAGAATAAGTATGACTGGCGTCGGTGGTCCGGTCGTATCCCCTTCCCAACCGATGGCTATTTTGAGATTTGGGTTCGGGCTCAGGACACATCAGGCCGTTATCAGCCGCATGCGGCACCGAATTGGAACCCTCAAGGCTATGGCGCCAATCCGTTCCATCGGGTCGCGGTTCTTATTGGGTGAAGGCATGCGCAGTTCTATCGTTCTGGCCTTGGCTGTCACCCTTGGCTTAGCCTTGCCTGCTGCCGCGCAGACACCGCGCCCCTTTGAGCCCCGCCAGGAGACCCCCGACGTCTTGCCTGCGGGCGAGGGGCGTGACGAGACCTTTTATCTCTGCACGGCTTGCCATTCTTCAGGGCTTTTGACCCGCACGGGTCAGACCCGTGAGGGGTGGGATGATCTGATCAACCAGATGGTGGCGAAGCATAAAATGAACGAGCCGGATGCGGCCGAGCGCCGTGTTCTGCTCGATTACCTTGCGACCGCATTCCCGCCGCGAACGACACCGGGCGGATGGCGCAATCCCTTTGCACCGCAGTGAGGCTGATTTAGCGAGCCGCTAGGGCTTTCTCGATTTCGGGCATCACCCGGCTTGCGAGATTTTGCGGCGTGATTGGCCCAATATGCTTATAGGCGATCGTGCCATCGCGGCCGACGATGAAGGTTTCCGGCACGCCATAGACGCCCCAGTCGATGGAGGCGCGGCCGGCTGAATCCACGCCGACCCGGCCATAGGGATTGCCGTTCCGCCCCAGGAAGCGGCGGGCATTGTCCGCTTGGTCCTTGTTGTTGATGCCGACGAGCTGGAACCGAGTGTCTTTCGCCATCTCCATCAAAACAGGATGTTCTTCATGGCAGGGAATGCACCAGGACGCGAAGACATTGACCACGGTCACAGCGCCCTTGAAATCGGCGGTCGACAAACCCGGCTTATCGATCCCGTCGAGCGCCGGCAGCGTGAAGGTCGGCGCAGGCTTGCCGATCAGCGCGGAGGGAATGCGTTGGGGGTTGCCTGACAGGCCGACGAAGAAAAGGACGGTCAGCCCCAGGAAGACGATGAGGGGCACGAAAACCAGCAGGTTGCGGCGTATGGGTGCCGGCGCTTCCTCTGCTTGACCCCTTGCAGCCTCGGTCATGGATTTGACCCTCGGCGCGCTGAGCGTCGTGTCACGCCGCGACGTTCGAGGTCCGCGAGACTGTTTGTCTGAGTGCGGTAGTCGAGCAGGATCCAAGCGCTAAGGCCGAGGATGGTGGCGATGGTCAGACAGTAGGCCGCCAGGATGAAGCCGGCATGGGGACCTTGGCCAAGAAAATCCGGACCTAACATCTCAGGCTCCTGCCGAGGGCTGAGCGACGCCAAGTGGTGGCGTCTCCGTTTGGGCCTGAAGCAATTGCAGGGTGCGAACGCGCCGGCGCAGCACCTCATTTCGCATGGCAGCGAAATGGAGCGTGATGAAGATCAGCGTGAAAGCGAGCGCCGATACGAGCAACGGCATGAGGATCGAGGGGTGAATCGAGGGCCCGCCGACACGCAGCACCGAGGCTGGCTGATGGAGCGTGTTCCACCAGTCCACCGAAAACTTAATGATGGGAATGTTGATGAAACCGACGAGGGTCAGGATCGCCGCGGCGCGGCCAGCGCGGCTTGGGTCATCCAGCGTCCGCCACAGCGAAATGATCCCGAGATACATCAAAAACAAAATGAGGACGGAGGTGAGCCGCGCGTCCCAGATCCACCAAGTGCCCCACATGGGCTTGCCCCAAAGCGAGCCCGTCGCGAGGCAGAGAAAAGTGAAGGCGGCGCCGATCGGCGCTGCGGCCTTTGCCGAGACATCGGCGAGCGGATGGCGCCAGACCAAGGTGCCGATGGAGGATGCCGCCATCAGCGAATAGCAAAACATGGACAGCCAAGCGGCGGGCACATGAATGAACATGATCCGGACGGTGTCGCCTTGTTGATAGTCCTCAGGCGCCACGAAAAAGGCGAGATAAATCGCGCACAGCGAGACGACCACGGCACTTGCGCCAAGAAAGGGCAGGGCTCGTGCGACAAGCGCGAGAAATCGAGTTGGGTTGGCTAGGTCAAGAAGCGCCATGGTGGCTCGGTTTTAAGGGCAGCGTGCGTCCTGCGCAATGCGGCGTGTTCCGCTGACGATGAGGTAGCAAACTGGATCGCGCGAACCGCGTTACAGGTCAAAGTGCGGCTGGCACACGGAGAAGCCACTATTCTCTTGATCACATATGCGTTGCGATGACGCTTAGCGACCGGCCGTTCGGGCATTTCCTGCGACGGGAGGCGCAAAGCTTGCCACCCGTGCCATGATATCAGTGTGGAGGTCGGGCGACCGCTCGATATTCAAGTGATTGCGACCAAGCCCCAATGCGAGGTCTTTGTTCTCGCTTGTGCCAGCAAAACCCGCGACCGTTTCAATCGGCTTCGACCAGCCGCCGCTGGACTGATAATAATTGACGAAGCGCCGGACGCCGGGCCCAACTTTGCGCTGAGTGACGGCGTCGAAGGCGGCAATCAACTCGACTTGGCCGCCTTGTTTGAATAGGGCATCGGCGATCTCAAGCGAAATATCGCCACCCCAGGAATGGCCGATCAAAACGAATTGTTCGGTGCCGGGGGCAGTCTTCTGGCGCGCTAAGATCTCGGCGCGGGCCTTCTCGACATCGCCAAGGCCATAGACCTCCGCCCATCGTCCCTCATTGCGGAACTTACGGGCGAGATCATCAAGACCATAGGAGAAGAGTTCGAATAGCCCGCGGAACAGATATACCCGCACGGGGAGAGCCTGGATCGGCACGTCGGGCCGTGGGATCGGGACCGGCACGCCGCTGGTCGGCGCTGATGCGCGGGCGCTGGATGATAGAAATGCCCCGACACCCAAAAGACCGGCTGCAGTCAGCATCTCGCGGCGAGTGGTCATGTCCGTGATCCGCTTAAGCCACACATTCATCATCGACCCTGCTGCCCTCGCAGCGACATGCGAAGGATGGCCACAGACCATCTCCGAAACATGGTTAAGGGCGCCTTACAGCCTGAAACCAATCCTCCCCAACGCCGACAATCTACCATAGAAGCGGCAAAGTTATGGAGCCGCGTAATGGTGGGTCCATGGGTGAGCAATCGATTTCTCGTGATCGACAGGGCGCCACTTCGGAGCGAGCAGTTGACCGCTGGACGGTTCAACGGCTTGATCCACGCATCGTTGGGACAAGGGGCGAGAATGACGTCCGACTGGCAAGCCCTGTTTGATCTCGCCAAAGCGGCACAGGCTCAGGCCTATGCGCCCTATTCGCGCTATCGCGTCGGCGCAGCGGTCCGCACGCCCGATGGGCAGATGTTCGCGGGCTGCAACGTTGAAAATGCGGCCTATCCCTTGGGGACCTGTGCCGAGGCCGGCGCCATTGCCGCCATGGTCGCCGGGGGCGGACGCGCGATCGCGGCTGCTGTCGTGGTTGCTGATGGAGTTGAGGTCGTTACGCCCTGTGGCGCCTGCCGGCAGCGCCTGCGAGAATTCGCGCGCGGTGATGT
>JBAWYY010000344.1:0-3610 GCA_037143285.1 Alphaproteobacteria bacterium
GTCGAAGTTCACGTCGACCTTGTTGTCGTCCACGCCGGTGACGCGGCCATAGCCGAATTTCTTGTGGAACACCCGGTCGCCGACCTGCAGCGGCTCGGCATGGGCGGGGCGCGCCTGCACCTCCCAGGCCCCGGCCTCGATGGTGCGGGGCTTGCGCGCCGTCAGGCCACCGGCGGCGAAGACACTCGGCATGTCCACCACGCGGTTGCGCGCCATGCCGGTGCTGCCCTCGCGCTGGATATGCTCGGCGGGCAGTTCGTCGAGGAAGCGGGAGGGGATGGAGCTGGACCAATTGCCGTACATCCGCCGGTTGGCGGCGCTGCTGACGATGGCGAGCTTGCGGGCGCGGGTGAGGCCGACATAGGCGAGCCGCCGCTCCTCCTCCAGCCCCTTCTCGCCGCCTTCGTCCATGGCGCGGGCGTGCGGGAAAAGGCCTTCCTCCCAGCCCGGCAGGAAGACCATGTCGAATTCCAGCCCCTTCGCGGCATGCAGGGTCATCAGCGACAGCCGGTCGCCCTGGGCGTTCTCGTCGGTCTCCATCACCAGCGCGACGTGTTCCAGGAAGCCGGCGAGACTCTCGAATTCGCCAAGCGCGCGGATGAACTCCTTAAGGTTGTCGAGCCTGCCCGGCGCCTCGGGCGATTTGTCCTGCTTCCACATGTCGGTGTAGCCGCTCTCGTCCAGCAGCGTCGCGGCGACCACCACATGGCCTTCGCGCGCCAGGCCCTCGCGCCAGCGGGCGAAGCCGTGCAGCAACTCGGACAGCGCCGCCTTCGCCTTGCCCGCCAAGCCGCCGCCCTGCACCAGCTTCGCCGCGGCCATGGTCAGCGGGATGCGCTCCTCGCGCGCGATCTCGTGCATCTTGCGCAGCGCGGTGTCACCCAGGCCGCGCTTCGGCGTATTGACGATGCGCTCGAAGGCAAGATCGTCGGCGGGCTGAGCGACCACCCGCAAATAGGCGAGCGCGTCGCGGATCTCGGCGCGCTCATAGAAGCGCGGCCCGCCGATGACGCGATAAGGCAGGCCGATGGTGATGAAGCGCTCTTCGAACTCGCGCATCTGGAAGGACGCGCGCACAAGGATCGCGACCTCATTGAGCGGCTTCGACTGGCGCTGAAGCTGCTCGCATTCCTCGCCGATGGAGCGCGCCTCCTCCTCCGAATCCCAGCACGAGGTGAGGACGGGCAACTCCCCCGTCTCGCCATCGGTGAACAGGGTTTTGCCGAGCCGCCCCTGGTTATGGGCGATCAAATAGGAGGCGGCCGCCAGGATATGGCCGGTCGAGCGATAGTTCCGCTCGAGGCGGACCACCTGCGCGCCCGGAAAATCCTTGTCGAAGCGCAGGATGTTGTCGACCTCGGCGCCGCGCCAGCCATAGATCGACTGGTCGTCATCACCCACACAGCACAGGTTCTGCGGCCGACCCTCCTGCTTTTGGGTCAGGAGCCGTAGCCAGAGATATTGGGCGACATTGGTGTCCTGATATTCGTCGACCAGCACATAGCGGAACTTGCGCTGATATTCGGCGAGCACCGTCGGATTTTCGCGGAAGAGCCGGATGGTTTCGGTCAGGAGATCGCCGAAATCGGCGGCATTCAGCACTTTCAGACGATCTTGATAGTCGGCATAGATCTTCCGCCCCAGGCCGTTGCAATAGGCCTCCGCCTCGCCCGAGGGCACGGTTTTCGGGGTGAGCGCCCGGTTCTTCCAGCCATCGATGGCGGTTGCCATCACCCGCGCCGGCCAGCGCTTTTCGTCGATGTGCTCGGCGGCGATCAACTGGCGGATCAGGCGGATCTGATCATCGGTGTCGAGAATGGTGAAGTCCGGCCGCAGCCCCACAAGTTCGGCATGGCGGCGCAGGATCTTGACGCCGGTGGCGTGGAACGTGCCGAGCCAGGGCATGCCCTCCACCGCTTGGCCAACCAGATGGCCGATCCGCTCGCGCATCTCGCGGGCCGCCTTATTGGTGAAGGTAACGGCCAGGATTTCCGAGGGCCAGGCGAGCCTTTGGGCGAGAATATGGGCGATCCGGGTGGTCAGAACCCGCGTTTTGCCCGTGCCGGCGCCGGCCAGCACCAGCACCGGACCATCGATGGTCTCGACCGCCAGGCGCTGCTCGGGGTTCAGAACCTCGAGATAGTCGGCCGCCGCGCGCTGCCCACGCGCCGCCATCGCCTGTTCGGCGAGGCTCGGCTTTGGCGTGGGTACGGGCTCGGCCATTCGGGATCCCATGAGAACGATTCGTGATCACCCAAAATGGCACTTGGGTCTAGGGATTTCGAGAGGCCGTCCCGGCTTTTCGAGGGGCATGACGTCCCCATGCCCTCACTCCACGCAAAAGGCCGGCGCGAGGCCGGCCTTGAGACATCCGCAAAAACACTCAGACACTTTGCACATTGCAGCGGGAAAATCGATTTCCCTGCTAAATGTGCAACAGCGTGTGTCCGATCAGCGCAGAACCACCACGCGGGTGCCGACGCGGACGCGGCTGTAGAGGTCGATCACGTCGTCATTGGTCATGCGGAAGCAGCCAGACGACACCGCGGTCCCAATGGTCTCCGGCTCGTTGGAGCCGTGGATGCGGTAGAGCGAGGAGCCGAGATAGAGCGCGCGCGCGCCCAGCGGGTTCTGCGGGCCACCGGCCATGAAGCGCGGCAGGTCCGGGCGGCGACGCAGCATCTGGGACGGCGGACGCCAATCCGGCCATTCCGCCTTGCGGGTGATCGACTGGTTGCCACCCCAGCTGAAGCCCGGGCGGCCAACGCCCACGCCATAGCGCAGCGCGGTCCCACCGGCCTGCACGAGATAGAGGCGACGCTCCTGCGTGTTGATCACGATGGTGCCCGGCGAATAGCCGGAAAATTCCACTGTTTCACGCGGGATCGTGGCAACCGCTGCACGGGCGATGCCGCCATCGGTGCGGGGTGCCATCACCATGGGCTGGCGGGTGGCGGGATCGATCATCACGGCATCGGTATTGCCGAACAAAAACTGAGCCTGAGCCACCGAAGCTGGGATAAGCAGCCCGGCCACAGCGGCCAAAACGAGGGAGATACGGCGCATACGAGACCCTTCCTGCGAGACCTGTAGACAAGATAACGGGGTTGCGATCGCACCGCCGCCATCTGTTTGAATTTGTTTGACACCTTCTCTTGGGACCGATGGTTCTGCGGAATCAAGGGGTGCCAAGGGGTGCATTGCATCATTGTTACGGGATCGGCCTTGTTTCCGCCATGAGTGTGATCCCGAGGACACGCAGGTGTGAAGGTTCGGCTGATCCCAAGGCTGGCGGTAGTCGAATGATGAAAGCCAAGGACAACCTGGGCGCCGGCGAGATGCAAATTTGTGGCCCGCCTTAAAAAGGCTCTGCCGGCTCATAAAGGCTTTGTCGGAGGGAGGTCGATCTCCCCCGTGTCTCGCCGCCTTCGTCACGTTTCAGCTTGCGAGGGCGGGCAATAGAGACCATCGTCGCCAAGAAGGATCGGCCTCCAGCCTCAAGGTGGTCGCGAACACGCTAGCGCGACCAGTTTTGCCGATTTTTCCGATGACCGCCCATCCCTCGCCGAGGGATCCTTGCGGCCATCGGCCTCACGTGCCCAGCAAAGGC
>JBAWYY010000345.1:0-3608 GCA_037143285.1 Alphaproteobacteria bacterium
GTGATGAAAGACGGTCGCATCGCTGAGCAAGGCGCTGTGACCCAAGTGTTCCGCCGGCCCGAGGTCAACTACACAAAAACCTTGCTTGCGGCCTCGTTGGACCTGAGTGGCGAGGCACCACCTGTCGATAGGCGCGCCGAAAGCTTGGTCGCGGCGAAAGACCTGTCATTTTCCTATCGGCAAGGTGGATTGTGGAGCCGCAATAGGGTCGGAGCGCGGCCGACACTGGATCAGGTTAGTCTAACGCTCGGCCGCGGCGAGGTTCTCGGTGTCATCGGTGAGTCCGGTTCCGGCAAAACGACGCTCGGCCTCATCCTCGCCGGGCTTCTCGCGCCCGAAAGCGGCGCGCTGACGCTCGAAACCAAGTCGATCGCCATGATCGCGGCTAAACGCGAGCCGGAACTGCGGCGCCGCATTCAAACCGTATTCCAGGATCCGCTGTCCTCGCTCAATCCACGTCAGACGGTCGCAACAACCGTGATGCGGCCGCTTCGCCATTTTTTCGGACTGGGCAAGGCGGCCGCACGGCGTAAAGCTGCCGCACTGCTGGCGGATCTCGGTCTTGGGCCGGACTATCTGGACCGCTATCCGCGCCAATTATCCGGCGGTCAGCAACAACGAGTGGCCATCGCGCGGGCCTTTGCCGCCGAACCGGACGTGTTGGTTTGCGACGAGATAACCTCGGCGCTTGACGCCTCGGTGGCAGGTCAGGTCCTTCTGGAGCTTGACATGCTGCGCCAACGCAACGGCACGAGCGTGATCCTGATTACCCACGATCTCGCGGTGATCTGGCGGATGGCGAGCCGGGTCCTGGTCATGAAGGACGGTCTCGTGGTTGAACAAGGGGCAACCTCGGATGTCTTTGCCGCGCCGAAAAACGCCTATACCGCAGCCCTGTTGTCATCCGCGTCACGCGTGAAACGTCTCGGCGAAGATCTAACTCCAGAACCGCAAAAGAATGGCCTCACTCATGCTGTCTGATCTTGCTTTCTCTGCCCCCGGTCGGTTTTTCAAGGGCAACATCCACACGCATTCCAACCGGTCCGACGGCGCAATCAGCCCCGAGGAGGTTTGTCGGCTCTATCGAGAAGCAGGTTACGATTTCATCTCGCTCACTGATCACTTTCTGCCGAAATATGCATTCCCCATCGTCGACACGCTGCCTTATCGAACAGCCGCGTTCACGACGCTTCTCGGTGCCGAGGTGCATGCCCCAAAGACCTCGCTTGGTGAGGTCTGGCATATCCTGGCCGTCGGGTTGCCCGCTGATTTCGCGCCAACAACAGCAAGCGAAACCGGGCCGGAACTCGCGGGCCGCTGCCTCGATGCCGGCGCCTTCGTCGCGATCCCACATCTCAGATGGTACGCGCTGACAATGCAAGATGCTGCAACGATCCCGGACGCGCATGCCGTGGAGATCTATAACCACACGAGCCAAGTTCGAACCGATCGGGGCGATGGCGGCTATCTTGTCGACCAATTGCTGGCGACGGGGCGTCGCATCAGCCTTTGTGCGACCGACGACGCCCATTTCCATTGTGACGATGCCTTTGGCGGCTTTGTCATGGTGAAAGCCGAAGCCAATTCGCCGGAACAGCTGCTTGCCGCGCTCAAGGCCGGCGCGTTCTATTCGAGCCAAGGTCCAACAATCGAGAACGTCCGTTTTACTGAAGACACGGTTGAGATCAGTTGCTCGCCGTGTCGCGCGATCATGGCGCTGGGTCACGGCTCGCTCGCGGAACAGGCCGTTGGTACTGATCTGACACAGATTGTCTTACCGCTCACAAAATTACGGAAAGGCGGGTTCGTCCGCATTGCGGTTGCGGATGGCTTAGGGCGGCGGGCTTGGACGAACCCGGTTTGGTTCTGAGAGGCCGATAGGATCTGAGCTTCAGCGGACAAGCCGTTTTGGAAGAGCCCCTGCCCGAGCTCATCCCAGGCGGCACCGCTGCAGAAGGTCCTCAATGTTCTGCAAGAGCCAAGAGCTTAGCTTTTACCGTTTCAGCGACTGTTCGGGCGACCGCGTAAAGCGACTAAAAGCGAACGGAAATGTGGGATCGCCCATCCTGCCGAGGCTTAGGATTGCCGCCGAAACGCGAGCCAATTGCGGCGTCCCTGTCCCAACTTCCCGCCGCTTGTCGTTTGACTCACATGGAGAAATTGACTTTAAGACCGAGCAAGTCACGGCTTTGCCGTTTGATCTCTTTGGCCCGATCATCGAGATTCTGCATTCATCACTTTTGAACAGGGCTCGCGATGAGTAACGCATACAAGATCGAACTCTATTTGCGCCGCGCTGTGCCTGAGCAATTGAAAATCATGATACGCGCCGCAAAGTTGCTTTTTTCTGCGGCCCCTCCTGCTGCGCCGGACATTCCACAGCATTTGCTGACTGACTGCAAAATGCTCTCTAGCCGGTTCGACTTCTTGCACCATGTGGAAAAAGGTGGCTCGATTTGTGAACTAGGAACGCTGAGAGGAGACTTTGCACGCAGCATCTTGGCGATTGCGGAACCGCGCACATTGTCGCTCGTCGACGTGAATATTGAAAATTGCGCTGCCGATGTCTTGGCGCATCCCGTTGTTAAACAGCACAAAATGCTTTCAACGGATTTTCTTCAAACAATTCCTGACGAAACATTTGATCTTATTTATGTGGATGCGGATCACAGCTATCAAGCGGTGAAGGCCGATATACATGCTGCAAAATCAAAGGTTAAAGTGGGCGGGCTGTTAGCCTTCAATGATTTCGCACGCATTGTGCGGCCCGGCCTTGGCCAATTTGGCGTTCATCAAGCTGTCTGCGAGTTTATGGTCGAAGACAAATGGCCGATGGTGTATTTTTGTTTTCAAGGAGAAGCTTTGTACGATGTCGTTCTCCGCCGGCCAGCAATCTAATTCCCGACATGATTTCTTTCTCGATTTGAAGCGCTAGCTTCGGATACATCGCGTATCTCACATAAGGCATCGTCCCGGCGTAGAGCCGCCCACCGAAATCATTCTGACGCTCGCGCTTCGGCGGACATCGTTCTCCGAAGTCAACGCTCGTGTGAATGCGCGCCCGCTGGCTGCGACATCCCGCCGCCTTTGCAATGGCATCGAAAGTTCCTAAATTTCAGAAATTCCTGAAAGTACCGATATCCCCCGATGAACCTCCCTCCTCTCTGTGAAGCCTTCGTGCAGCATTTTGGCGAAATGGGCAGCCGATGGGGCATCAACCGAACGGTTGGCCAGATCTACGCTGTCCTGTTCGTTGCCGAACGGCCGCTTTGCGCCGATGACATCGTTGAGCGCCTTGGCATTTCGCGGTCGAATGTGTCCATGGGGCTGAAGGAATTGCAGGCTTGGAACCTGCTTCGCCAAAAGTCCGTACCGGGTGACCGACGTGAGTTCTTCACAACGCCCGACGATATCTATGCCATCGTCCGCACATTGGTCGACGAACGCAAGAAGCGGGAGATCGACCCGACCCTAACGGTCTTGCGCGAACTCCTGATGCGCTCGCCCGATTCAGACCCGGAGCGGAATGAGCAGGCACGAATGCGCGAGATGCTTGAACTCATCGAGCTGATGACCGGCTGGTATTCGGAGGTCCAAAAGCTCGAGAC
>JBAWYY010000346.1:0-3594 GCA_037143285.1 Alphaproteobacteria bacterium
GCCGATTTCTCTGTTGCGATCAACCACGAGAAAGGTCGGCGTATAAATGATGGGGCCGCGCAAGGTCAGGCGACCCGGCATCTCGCGCCGTAAATCGCGCATGCTGACGGGAAGAGCCGCGCCGAGATCGGTTGCGGGATAGCTACGCCCGACCTCGTGATCCCATTGGCGGCAATAGCCGCATTCCGGCGTGCGGACCATCACGAGTTCGGCCGCCGCGACCGGGACAGCGGTCGCGACGGCGAGCGAAAGAGCAATCAGACTTGCGCGCAAGGCCAGATCAGAACCGGTAGTTCGCGCCGATACGGAGCTGATGGTTCGACAGGCCCACGCGCGGCGCGCCGGTGATGGCGGTGTAAGACGCGCGGCTGAAGTCGGTGTAGCGGTACTCGACGAGGCCGGCGAGGTTGCGGGTGAACATATATTCGCCGCCGGCGCCGAGCGTGTAGCCAACCAGGCTGCGGGTCTGGCTGTTCTGGAGGAGGCCGATCGTCTCGTTGACGCGCACGCCACCATAGGCAAAGCCCGCCGTGCCGTAGATGAGCAGGTTGTCTTGGACCGCATAGCCTGCGCGGGCGCGCAGCGTACCGACCCAGTTTTCGCTCCCCCGGACCGTGGTGCCGAGAGCGGGCGAGAAGCGGCGGTTGATGCTGGCGAGCGAGATGTCGGTCGCCGCACCAATCACGAAGCGGTCGATCTGATAGTCGTAACCGGCCTGCAGGCCGCCCAACACGCCGCTCGGGTTCGAGAGCCCGTAGCGGTTGGTGTTGTGAAAGGAGCCGCCGAAGCCCGCGCCCAAGTGGACGCCGGCGGAAAAGCCGGTCCAGAGCGGGACAGCGGAGGAAAAGCCCGGCGAGATCGCTGAGCGCGGGAGGTCGGAGGCGGCGGCCGAGGTCATTGCGGCGGCCGAAACCAGCATGGCAAGGGCGAGCTTTTTCATAGTTGTTCCTCGGAACAGGCGGCGGGTGCCGCGGATAACCAACGTGATGAAGCAACTGTAACTAAAATCCCCGGCATTTTCTTCTTTGAACAGATTTCAGCGTTAATCACTGGTTTAAAATGCAGCCTCTGATGGGCGCGCGATTATGCGTAGGCGGCGCTCTAAACTTCGTTTGACATGAAAATTTGAAATAAAACGAAGAGAATATAAGAGTATATTTTTGAGTACATTGCGGTGTTTAACGCAATATTAGGCACACAAAGGGATCCAATAGCCTCCGCGTCGGAGATCGAAGACTTCCCGCCGGTGAGGATCGCGTGATCTCGCCGTGGGCCCAAGGCCTCGAATGGCAATTTGCCGCGCGTCCAGCCATAGCGCTTCAGTCTCTCGGCCAGTATGTGCAGCGCCTAGCTCTCGCGGAGGTCCGTCATGGCACTAGAAAAGACCGCTCTCGTTACCGGCGGCGCTGTTCGCATCGGTCGGGCCATAACCGAGGCCTTGGTGGAGGCGGGCTATGGGGTCGCGATCCATGTCAACCGTTCGGTTGAGGCGGGCGAAGCGCTGGCCGCGGCGATCCGCGCCCGTGGGGGCCGCGCGAGCGTGGTGCGTGCCGATCTCGCAGAACCCACGGATGTCGATGGGCTCATTGCACAGGCGGTAGCCGCCGTCGGTCCGCTCACGCTCCTCGTTAACAATGCCTCCGAATTTGTCGATGACGAGTAGGGTACGCTGACGCGCGAGGTGTGGAACCGACAGTTCCGCGTGAATATTCAGACGCCGTCGTTCCTCGCCCAGGATTTTGTCGCTCAGGCCGGCGATGGGGCCTCCATCATCAACATCATCGATCAGCGCGTGTTTAAGCTGACACCCCAGTTCTATTCCTACACCTTGACCAAGGCCGCGCTGCAAACCGCCACCGCCACAATGGCCCAGGCATTGGCCCCTAAAATCCGCGTGAATGCGGTGGCGCCGGGGCCGACGCTGACCAATCTTAGGCAAGGGGATGAGGATTTCGCCAAGCAGGCGAGCGCCACCTTGCTCGGACGGGCAAGCCTCCCCACCGATATCGCGGCCGCCGTCGTCTACCTCGCCGGCGCCAATGCGGTCACCGGTCAGACCCTGGCGGTCGATAGCGGTCAGCATCTTGTCTGGCAGACGGCCGATGTCTGGGGCATCAAAGAATAGAGATCAGCTGGGGACCAACGTCTTATGGCGCCCGCGCTGATCGTTTCCATTCGCTATGATGGATGTGGCGATTCCTCGGCCATCAGTTGCGTGGTTGAGGGCCGCCCGCTGTCCTACTGAGAACCGATCCCCGACGTGACCAAGCCCCACGATCTCGATCCTGATCTCGACGAACCCGATGCTCTCGATCCCGAGGACGAGGGCACGCTGACGCTTGATCTCGACGACGATGCAAGCCCGCCGGAGCCGGGCTCGCTTGCCGCCGGCGTTGCGGTGATCAAAGCCGCCGTCAAACATGCCCCGCCGGGGCCTGGCGTCTATCGCATGATCGCGGCGGGCGGTGAGGTGCTCTATGTCGGCAAGGCAAAATCGATCCAGAAGCGAGTGACGTCCTATACCCGCGTCACCGGCCTCGTGACGCGCATCATGCGCATGGTGGCGCTGACCACGGCCATGGAATTCGTCACGACGAAAACCGAGACCGAAGCGCTTCTCTTAGAAGCCAATTTCATCAAGCAGTTGCGCCCGCGCTTCAACGTCTTGATGCGCGACGACAAATCCTTCCCCTATATCCTGATCACCGGGGACCACGGCTCGCCGCAGATCACCAAGCATCGCGGCGCGCGCAACCGCAAAGGCGAATATTTCGGCCCCTTTGCCTCGGCCTGGGCGGTGGGGCGCACCATCAACGCGCTGGAGCGTGCCTTTTTGCTGCGCTCCTGTTCGGATGCGGTGTTTGAGAGCCGCACGCGGCCGTGCTTGCTGTTCCAGATCAAGCGATGCGCTGGCCCCTGCACCGGCGAGATCGCGCCTGAGGGCTATAAGACGCTGGTCTCTGAAGCGACCGCGTTCCTTTCCGGCAAAAGCCATGCGGTGAAGGACCTGCTCGCCCGCGAAATGGAGACGGCCGCCGCCGAACTCGAATTTGAGCGTGCCGCCGTCTATCGTGATCGTTTGGCGGCCTTGTCCGCCATTCAAGCGACCCAGGGCATCAATCCGCGCGGCGTGGAAGAGGCTGACGTCTTCGCCATCCATCAGGAAGGCGGCCTCTCCTGCGTCGAGGTCTTCTTCTTCCGGACCGGCCAGAACTGGGGGAATCGCGCCTATTACCCCAAAGCGGATCGCTCGATTGAGGCGCCGGAGGTGCTGGCGGCCTTCGTCGCGCAGTTCTACGACGATAAGCCGGTGCCTTCGCTCGTGCTCCTGTCCGAGGACGTGGAGGATCAGGCGCTGCTGGCGGACGCGCTCTCGGTCAAGGCCGGCCGCAAGGTCGAGCTTGCCTCGCCCAAGCGCGGCGAGAAACGCGACCTCGTCGACCACGCCCATCAAAATGCCCGCGAGGCCTTGGGCCGCAAACTCGCCGAGAGCGCTTCGCAAATGCGGCTGCTCGACGGGGTGGCGGGTGCGCTTGGCCTTGCCCGTGCGCCGCGTCGCGTGGAGATCTACGACAACTCCCACATCATGGGCAC
>JBAWYY010000347.1:0-3590 GCA_037143285.1 Alphaproteobacteria bacterium
CCCGACGAGATTTGCTTCAACATGCTCGTCCACTCCCGTGTCCGCTGGTCGGGACGGGCCGATTCGTCCCGGTTGTCCCGCAATGGGTGACCACTTCGGGCGAGGGACCACCGCACGCCGCCCATGTCAAGGCGCGAGCGCCCCTTGATATGTGCAGAAAGCTAGTCTCGCGCGCGCTCGGCGCAAGACATGGCCATATGTCGCAGCCCAAAGGCCAATGTGCGCATTGCGACCGTGGCCGTTTTGTGTTTGAAGACGAGGGCTGATTGGGGGTCCGGACTCGGGGTTGATTACGAGTCAAGACAAATCAGCAGCGAAGCGAAATCACATCCGGTCTCGGTCACATCCTGTTGTGAACCGTAGGGTAGCATTTGATTGCGCCGCGAAGGATGACAGGTCGGTCCTCCGACCACACGGGTGCGACGCAAGTCGCGCAAGGAGCGAATGATGACGTTGAAGGGGATGCTCACCGGCACCGCCACTGCCTCAGCGGTGATGGCTTTGGGTCTTCTGGCCTTGGGTGCTGCGATTGAACCAGCGCTGGCCGGTCTTGGCCAACCGACACCGGGGGGCATCGGCCTCCAACAATCGGCAACCCCGATCATGGAATACCTCACCTGGTTCCATGATGTGCTGCTCCTGCCGATCATCACAATTATCAGCATTTTTGTTGGCGGCCTTTTGATTTACTGCATGTGGGCCTTCAGCGAGACCCGCAATCCGGTTCCGTCCAAGACCACCCACAACACGACCATCGAGGTCGTTTGGACGGTTGTCCCGGTTTTGATCCTGATCGTGATCGCCATCCCCTCGTTCCGTCTCCTTTACCAGGAGCAGACGCTGCCGCGCGATGCCATCACCATCAAGGCAACGGGCAAGCAGTGGTTCTGGTCCTATGAATATGTCGACCACGGCAAATTCACTTTCGACCAGATCATGCTGAACGACAAAGACATCGCAGATCGCGTCGCCAAGGGTGAACAGCGCGCCAACATGCCGCGGCTCCTCGCCGTTGATAACGAAGTGGTTGTTCCGGTTGGTCAGAACGTTCGCGTTCAGGTGACCGCTGCCGACGTTCTTCACGCTTTCGCGGTTCCCGGCTTCGGCGTGAAGATCGATGCGGTTCCCGGCCGTCTGAACGAAACTTGGTTCCGTGCTACCCGCGAGGGCATCTTCTACGGCCAGTGTTCAGAGCTCTGCGGTAAGGACCATGCGTTCATGCCGCTCGCCATTCGCGTCGTTTCGGAGCAGACGTTTACGCAGTGGGTTGACCAAGCCAAGAAGCGCTTCGCTTCCGGCCAGCCACCCCTGTCCGTCGCTGAATTGCAGTCGCAGCAGCGCGTCGCTGATGCGGCCCCGTCGACGCGTTGATCCAAACGCGTTGCTTTAGAACAAGATACCAAGTCGAGGACTGAAAAGACCATGGCTCAGGCTCACGCTTCCGCCGACCACGCTCACGATGATCACGGTATCCCGACGGGATGGCGCCGGTACGTCTATTCGACGAACCACAAAGACATCGGCACGATGTATCTGATCTTCGCCATCATCTCTGGCCTGATCGGGTTCTCGCTTTCGATCGGCATCCGCATGGAGCTGATGCAGCCGGGCATGCAGATCTTCTCCAACCCGCACACCTTCAACGTGTTCACGACCGGTCACGGCCTGATCATGATCTTCTTCATGGTCATGCCTGCCTTGATCGGCGGATTTGCCAATTGGTTCGTGCCGATCATGATTGGCGCGCCCGACATGGCCTTCCCGCGCATGAACAACATCTCGTTCTGGCTTTTGCCCCCGGCGCTTGCGCTCGTGATCATCTCGCTCTTCGTTGAAGGCCCGCCCGGCGGTCTCGGCTTCGGTGGCGGCTGGACGATCTATCCGCCGCTGTCGACCTCGGGTCATCCGGGTCCGGCGATGGATTTCGCCATCCTCGCCCTCCACCTCGCGGGTGCGTCTTCGATCCTGGGCGCGATCAACTTCATCACGACCATTTTCAACATGCGCGCCCCCGGCATGACCATTCACAAGATGCCGCTGTTCGCCTGGTCGATCCTGATCACCGCGTTCCTGCTGCTCTTGTCGCTTCCGGTGCTTGCCGGTGCCATCACGATGTTGCTGACGGACCGCAACTTCGGCACCACATTCTTCGATCCTGCCGGCGGTGGTGACCCGATCCTGTTCCAGCACCTGTTCTGGTTCTTCGGTCACCCCGAGGTCTACATTCTGATCTTGCCCGCTTTCGGCTTGATCAGCCACATCATCTCGACCTTCTCCAAGAAGCCTATCTTCGGTTATCTCGGCATGGCCTATGCCATGGTCGCCATCGGTGTGGTCGGCTTCGTCGTGTGGGCTCACCACATGTACACCGCCGGTCTCTCGACCCAGACCCAGGCCTATTTCGTCGCCGCCACCATGGTGATCGCGGTGCCGACGGGTGTGAAGATCTTCTCTTGGATCGCGACCATGTGGGGTGGTTCGATCCGCATGGCCACCCCGATGGTGTGGGCCGTGGGCTTCATCTTCCTGTTCACGGTTGGTGGCGTCACGGGCGTTGTTCTCGCCAATGCCGGCGTCGACCGCGCGCTGCACGATACCTACTATGTCGTCGCCCACTTCCACTACGTGCTGTCGCTCGGCGCCGTCTTCGCGATCTTCGCGGGCTGGTACTACTGGTTCCCCAAGATGTTCGGCTACACGACGTCCGAGTTCATCGGGAAGCTGCACTTCTGGGTCACCTTCGTCGGCGTCAACCTGATCTTCTTCCCGCAGCACTTCCTAGGTCTGCAGGGTATGCCGCGCCGCTACGTTGACTATCCCGACGCCTTCGCGACCTGGAACTATGTCTCGTCGATCGGCTCCTACATTGCAGCTGTTGGCGTCCTGATCTTCTTCTACGGCATCTATGAAGCCTTCTCGAAGAAGCGTGTCGCGGGTGAAAATCCGTGGGGTGAAGGTGCGACCACCCTGGAATGGACCCTGTCGTCGCCGCCGCCGTTCCACCAGTTCAACGAACTGCCGCGCATTCGCTGAGGCCTCCGCGCCTCTCGCGAGGAAAGATAACCCCCGGCGCGCGGTCACCCCGCGTGCCGGGTTCCTACAAAGACCGACGAGTGTGATGTGACCTATCTCGACGACACCGATGCAGCGGAACGCGCCTCCCTGGTGAGCCAGGCGGGCCCGCGCGATTTCGTGGAGCTGTTGAAGCCTCGCGTGATGTCGCTTGTGGTGTTCACGGCTTTTGTCGGCATGGCGCTCGCGCCGTCGGGTCTTCATCCGGTTCTCGCCGTGATCAGCCTCCTGTGCATCGCGGTGGGGGCAGGCGCCTCCGGCGCCCTCAACATGTGGTACGACGCCGATATCGACGCCGTGATGGGTCGCACCCAGCGCCGCCCGATTCCGTCGGGCCGGGTGAGCCCTGACGAAGCCCTGGGCTTCGGCCTCGTGCTCTCGCTCATTTCCGTCGTGACATTGGGTCTTGTGGCCAATTGGCTCGCGGCAGGTCTCCTCGCGTTCACCATCGCCTTCTACGTGGTCATCTACACGATGTGGCTGAAGCGCTGGACGCCGCAGAACATCGTGATTGGCGG